>CBIHOZ010000025.1:0-59374 GCA_966211525.1 uncultured Chitinophaga sp.
TCGGCATGCAAGCCTTGCAATATACGTGTGCTTGCCTGCACGCGCTCTACCGGTACGTGCGGATCGGGATTGCTGGTGCCGATAAACACCGGTGTACCGGCAAAATCACCTTTGTAGTTTTTGGTATATAGTATGTCTCCGATCAGTCCGCCGGTAAACGCTACTACCCCACCCCACTTCGCAGCATTACGCATAACAAACTCCAGCGTGAGACAGGCACCTTGTGAGAACCCGAGGAAGTATATATTTTCCTTCGTAATACCGGCTGCCTCAACATCTTTTACAACTTGTCCTATTACGTCAAGTGCAGAAGAAAGCCACGGCTCATTATGATTGGGATTAGCCATGAACGAATACGGGTACCAGGTATAATTGGTAGCCTGTGGTGCCACCAATGCATAATCATTCACCTGCAGATGCGATGCCAGCGAAAGTATATCACTTGCCTGCGCTCCGCGGCCGTGCAACATGATCAATGCTTTCTTAGCCTGTTTCAAATCTTTACCTGCTGTTATATATTCTTTTGTATGCATAGTTATTTATACTTTTCAAGATTGAGTTTAACGGGTACAAGTTCCTGTTCGAGTTTTGCACGATCGCCTTCATACCACGGAGGAAGTTTCAGCGCCTCGCCCAAATGTTTTTCATCTTCATCTACCGAGAAGCCGGGACCAGCCGTTGCTACCTCAAACAGCACACCTCCCGGTTCACGAAAGTATATCGATGTAAAATACTGGCGGTCGAGCACCGGTGTAGGATTCAACATACGGAGTGCAATCCGTTCACGTACTTTTAATTGAGACGCTTTATCCGGTGTACTGAACGCGAGGTGATGTACCGTGCCACTGCCTCCGAGTCCTTTGAGACTTTCCGGTGTACAGAGTATATCTACAAAGTTACCCGCACTATTGTGGGCCGCGAACCGAAAGCGGTTTCCTTTCTCCGCTATCAATGTGTGGTCCATCTGCTCGGTTAGCAGTGCTGCTGTGCGTTCATATCCTTCCGCCCAGATCTCAACATTGTAAAACCCCCGGATGGAATGCTCAAGCGGTATATTCCCATAAGTAAATCCCGGGCGTGTATCCGTATCGTTGAATACGAGTTCGAGCCCGAGACCATCAAGATCTTCGAGGTATACAATTACTTCACGGGCAAATCGCTCCTGCGGTTCCTGGTATTTAATCCTGAACCGCTTGAGACGCTCCAGCCAATAATCAAGGGAAGCATACGGAACTGAAAAAGCAGTCGTATTCAAAAATCCCTTTCCATGACGACCTTTCACCAATCCGCTATACGGAAAGAATGTAAGTATACTTCCGGGATTTCCCTGTTCATCGCCATAGTATATATGGTATACTCCTCTCGCATCGAAGTTAACGGTCTTCTTCACAAGACGAACGCCCAGGATACCTGTATAAAAATCTATATTCTCCTGTACGCCCGAAGCGATCGCAGTAACGTGGTGAATGCCGGTGATTAGTTTTTCCATGGGTTGCGTGTTCGTTTAAATTAAGTGTTAGCGTTTTTTCAGCTGCTGGCTGCGAGCTACTAGCCGCTAGCCGGGTATCTGACTGCAGATATACTGCCTAAGGAAGCGCTGGCGGTTATTGGCTGCTGGCTGCTAGCTTCCAGCCTCTGGCCGAGTGTCTGAAGGTATATATACTACTAATAAAAAACATACATATTTATCAACGCCTTCCTGTAGCCAGAAGCCAGTAACCAGCAGCTCCTCGAGGCTCGCAGCTCAAAGCTAGCAGCTAGTTCAGCGTTGGCAATACGCGCTCGATCTCCTTCCTGTTGCTTTCGTACTGTGCCGGTAGTTTCAGGTTTTTGCCTAACTCACTTACAGGTTCGTCTACATCAAAGCCGGGATTGTCGGTGGCAATTTCGAAGAGTACACCTCCGGGTTCGCGGAAATATAGCGAGAAGAAATAGTTGCGATCAATCTTCGGTGTGATGTTCAGTCCCTTCTTCAACACTTTTTCACGGAAGTACATGAGTATACTTTCATCTTTTACACGGAAGGCTACGTGGTGAATGGTTCCGCTGCCTCCTATACCTCCGCCTTCACCGGGCGCTTCCACGAGATCAACAATCGCTGCATTCTCGATGGCTTTGGTGCTATAGCGATACCGGTTTCCTTCCTGCGCTTCCAAGGTATATTCAAATATATCCGTCAGTACAGAAGCTGTAGCTTTGATGTCGCGCAACGTGAGGGTTATGCTGTGAAAGCCTTTGGTAGCAACAGCACTTTTCACATCGGCAGTTTCCCAGGGTTTACGAAGATCGGTTTGTTTCGGAACGATAAGGGCAAGCTTCAGTCCATCCGGATCTTCAAAAGATATATACTGCTCTCCGAAACGTTCACCGGTTCCGGTAACTTTTACGTTGTTCTTTTGAAAACGATCCATCCAGAAATCAAAACTCTTGTCAGGTACCGAGTAACCAATTTCTGTTGCCATACCGGCTCCGTTTCTTCCGGTGGTTATACCTTCCCACGGGAAGAAGGTGAGAATGGAACCCGGAGTTCCTACTTCATCACCAAAGTAAAAATGATATGTACCCGGATCATCGAAGTTAACAGTCTTCTTGACCATGCGCAGTCCGAGAACGTTGGTATAAAATTCATAATTACGTTTAGCATTTCCAGCGATCGCTGTTATGTGGTGAATACCTAATACTTTATTTTCCATAATCAGTTTGTTTACGTTTTTGTTATTGCAGCCTTTGCGTGCTGCGTTGGTGATACAAATATGAATGTTAATTTCATTCTACTGTTGTGTAATACGAGTAAAGTTGGCCGTTAGATATATTTCTTAATCTAGTTCAAGGTTCAGCCTGTTTATCAGTTTTTACAGCTTCTATTTCTTAACCTAGTTCAAGCTGTACTCCGAAAATGCCGTTGTAGATTTACTGCTATATATCAGAAGACATTGTTATCTCTTATCAACAAAACGATGTCTTTTTCAACCAAAACAAAATACAATCATGCAATATCAATTATATACTCCCGGTGAACGCGGCACCAAAGACATTGGGTGGCTGAAGAGTAATTTCACATTCAGTTTCTCAAATTACTATAACCCGGTACGAAACAGCTTCGGACTGCTGCGCGCTTTTAACGATGACTTCGTAACGCCCGGTAATGGTTTTGGACTACACCCGCATGCCAACATGGAGATCATCTCCATTATGTTGCAAGGTTCGATGAATCATATCGATTCACTCGGCTATAAAGAAGTAGTAACGAAAGACTGGGTGCAGATCATGAGTGCCGGCAGTGGCTTGCGCCATGAAGAACACAACGTGGGCACCGATGAAGTAAACTTCTTACAGATATGGATTGAACCGAAGATACCCAACATTACACCGCGTTACCAGCGCAGACATTTTCCGGCTGAGAAGCGAATCAACCAGCTTGTAACAGTAGTAAGTTCGGAAGAAGGACAAAGTCATTGCTGGATCAATCAGAATGCTAAAATATCGTTAGGCTATTTTGAGAAAGGACAGGACACGAAATATACTTTCAACCCGGTGAACAAAGGTGTCTTTCTCTTCGTGGTGCAAGGCGCAGTGCAGGTAAACTCTCAGAACGTGAATGAACGCAACGGTATGGGTATCTGGAATACTGACAGCATCAACCTGAACTTCGTGGCCGAAAGCCATATTGTACTTATTGAAGTACCGATCAATCATTGAGATATCTATCAAAATAAAATATCCTGTAAGCGTTACAGGATATTTTAGTTACGTAGTGATTGTGATTGTATTAATGATATTTTACACCTACCCGCAAAGCCTTCAGCCGGTTCACGCCTTGTAATTCTTCCAGCTCGAGGTATTCAAGACTGTCATCCAGCAAGCCTTGTTGCTGTAGTTCACGAATATATCCAACATACTCCTGCGCTTCCTGCTGATTGAAATATACAATGGCAATCTTGCCGGGTTGTGTGAGACGCTCGCGTGTATCTTTGATCAGAACTTTGTCAATACGCTTCTTGATCACTTCATAGCGAATGTTATATGCACCTTCCACATCAAAGCGTCTTTCATCGTTTCGGAAGGTTATGTCAATTGCACGTGCGTGTACAAAGATGAGTTGTGTTGTATGCAGGTGTCGCGGCATCTGCGGCAACAGACGCTGCGTGAGTCTCGCTATCTCTGCCATAGACTGTAATTGCCATTGACGAAGTCGCTTCAGATGCGCAGCCTCGAACGGCTTATCAGGAGCAATCGACTGTCCTATATACAGATCATACTCGATCCCGTCCGTACGGAATTTTTCGAAGTAAAACGGATACTCAACCTGCAGCATCTTTTGTGCTACATCAAAGTACTGGTTCAGTTTTGTATTAATCAGTTGCAGGGATGTCTCAAGCTCCGAACGATTTTTAAAGGCTGCTCCCTCCCGTTCATCGATGGCATTGAGATAACGGCTTACCATGGCACGCGCTTCGGGATACGACTCCTGCACCTCGAGTAAATATGGATGTACTTCCGTTTCCAGAAAATTGTTCAGGGCAATTTCGTCACGTGAAGTGAAATAGCCATCGATCTGCTCCTTCCAGCGTGTACACTCCTCGTCCATCGTACCATCGGCATCTGTATGGCTTTCATCTATTGATCTCAGCGCAAATAAAGTATCCTGCAGGAGCGTCAATTGACTTTTAATATCCTCATGGATTGCACGGTTCCGCTCGCTCGTAGAGTTGCGTATATCAATGGCTCCGTACAGCGGGTATATATTTTCGAAACGGATCTCTTCGATCTCGGGGTTGCTCAGATCGGTGAAATTACGTTGCAGGTAATGCCAGGCAACTTCATTGAATCGCCATTGCACCGCAGGCTGCAGCGATGTAAACTTGTCGCGAATAACATTCGAAAGCTGTGCCTGGAATTCATCGCGGGTAAACTTGAGCAACTGGGCTATCAACGGTATGGCTGTCTGTACTTTCGAGAACAGACGTTCATCAAACAGCATCTCCTTTTCAGAGTATATTTCAAGTACACCGGTAAGCTCGCTGTGATAATATACCGGTAGCAGAGCGTAGGATTCAACCGCGGTCTTCTTTAAGATCCGAAGAAAACCATCGTCTGCTTTTTCTTCGGAGGATATACCGTTGTATACCAGTATACGGGGATTGCGCTGGTACTTCTGCAGGAACACATTCAAGGCTTCTTCCGTAATACCAGACTCCTGCAAGGCGTTCATCAATATACTTTGTATACATTCTTCGTTCGAAGCAAATGTAGATTTACCGTTAACGCCAATGATCGGCACGAGTCTGAACTCGATATGTTCATTACCTGCGATCGTTTTGAGTGCCTGCGAGATTTCAAGGTACTGATCGTTGCTATAGGAATGATGCACCATGATCTCACGGATCTTGTCAAGAGAATGCTGCGCGGTAACATCGGTCAGTGTTATAACGGTAAAGCCTTCGAAGATAAAACTGTCCAGGGGCAGCATCTTCTTCAGGCGACATATCAATGCCTCGGAGCCGGTGCCATCATGCAGATAGGTAGCCAGAACATCATAGTCCAATTCAGGCAACTCTCCATTCACACGAATATCAACAAACTGTGTGTCAACATGAACCTTGTAAAAACGAGAAAGCCCGGTAACGGAGTTGGTATACGAATAAACCGTATCGCTCTTGGCCAGTGATGAAATGTTATAGAAACGCTCGAGCACGAGGCCATACATAAACTGCATGTCTTTGCTCACCTTGCAATTTTCTGAGCCTGCGCCTGAAGGTTCCTTCGTAGTATTATTATCAGCGAAGAACCTCGAGAGACTTTCCGTGCTATAGAACAAAGTGGTTGGTACCGGTGTGCTCAGGCCCCACATGGTTTCCTGGTCGTCAGCTGCCAGGGGCGTTAACACGAAATATACAATTTCAAACAGCTCTTTGTAGGCCGCGAGATCGTGCACGGGCAGTCCGGTTTTCCACGTTGGATTTTCCGTAAAGCGCTCAATGATATGACGATAGTATTCTGTTTTGACCGTGCGTTCGCGCTGCAAACGTTTCTTCAGATATTCTAAAAAGGGATTAAAGGATAACGTGCCACTCGTCTGGGCCGGAACGAGTGCAGCTTCATTTGTTTGGAGTAAAATTTCTTCCATTTGTAAAAGTAAAACGTATCTCTAAAACTGACGAATGGGTCATTTTAATTCCCGTGATGTAGTAATATTTTCTACAATGCGGCACATTCTTTTTCATCAAATCGGTCATGACCTCCGTTTTCCAAGACAAATATGTTGATAAACCGTCTTTCGGTTCAATGACTAAATCACACACTTTAAGTCCATTTTTAATCATTTGATTAAAAATTTTGATCAAAAACGAAACACCGTTACATTTACCCCGTATCAGAGAACACAACAGTTATATGCCGAGAAAGAAGATAGTAGAACCGGACATCACCACCGAAGAGAAAATCAAGGAAGCTGCCCGGAATGTGTTTATGAAGAAAGGATATGCTGCCACACGCACACGCGATATAGCAGAAGAAGCGGGACTGAACCTGGCCTTACTGAATTACTATTTCCGCAGCAAGGAGAAGCTTTTTGAAATTGTGATGATGGAGAAAGTTCAAAAGCTCTTCGGGATCATTGCACCGATTCTGAATGACACCAGCACTACACTCGAGAAAAAAATTGAAGTAGCGGCCGGCAACTATATATCGATGCTGATGGAAAATCCGGATCTTCCGCTTTTTGTAATGAGCGAGATACGGAATAATCCGGACCGGTTTGCAGGGAAGATACAGGCTGTTAAGCTTATCCAGGAATCACACTTTGTGAAGCAGATCAAAGAGAAGCGGCCGGATATAAATCCCCTGCACTTTGTCATCAGTCTGCTGGGGATGATACTCTTTCCATTCATTGCTAAACCTGTCCTTCAGGACGCTGGCAACCTGAGTACAAAAGGTTTTCAGAATATGATGGAAGAACGAAAAGCGCTGATTCCGCTTTGGGTAAAAGCCCTGATGAAGGCGCGCTAAATTTTTTTAGAGAAAAATTAATCAAATGATTAAATCAAATAATTAAAAAAGATGGTTAAACAATATCCTATCCCCGTATTCCTGTGGCTGCTGTTTCTGTGTAGCTATACCGCAGAGGCGCAGCGAAACGACAGCCTCACGATTGAAGCGTGCTATACATGGGCTGAGCAGAATTACCCCCTGGCAAAACAGCGAGACCTCATCGAAAAAAGTAAAGCATACTCCATCGACAATACGATGAAAGGATACCTGCCCCAGCTTAGCATCAACGGTCAGGCTACCTATCAATCCGCTGTAACACAAGTGCCAATGGCTTTACCGGGTGCTGAAGTGCCTCAACTGAGTAAAGACCAATACAAGGTATATGCAGAGGTAAACCAGACTATATATGATGGTGGTACCATCCGGCAGCAAAAGTATGCGCACGAAGTAAACGCAAAAGTAGAAGAACAGAAGCTCGCGGTAGAGCTATATAGTTTAAAAGAACGCATTAACCAGTTATACTTTGGTATACTGACCACCGATGAACAGCTTCGCCAGAACGAACTGTTGCAAGGCGATCTGCAACTCGGTATCCGCAAAACACAGGCGTCTATTGACAACGGTACAGCCTTTAAAAGCAATGCCGATGCTTTGAAAGCAGAATTACTCAAAGCGAATCAACGCACAACGGAGCTGTTGGCCACACGCCTGGCGTATCTTGAAATGCTGGGGATGTTCATCAATCAGCCGCTGAATGAAAATACAGTGCTTACCCGGCCACAACAGCTTACGATCAGCAATGAAGTAACACGGCCTGAATTATCACTCTATGATTATCAAAACAAAAGTATAGATGCACAATACCAGCAACTGCAGGTAAAGAATAATCCGAAGCTGAGTTTGTTTGTGCAGGGTGGTTACGGACGACCTGCACTCAATATGCTGAGCAACGATTTTGAAGCATACTATATCGGGGGTGTGCGATTAAGCTGGTCGCTGGGAGGACTCTATACCCTGAAGAAAGAGAAAGCACTATTGGACAATTCGCGTAGAACGATTGGCCTGCAACGTGAGACTTTCCTGTTCAATACCAACCTGACGAGCCGTCAACAATATGCAGACATTACGCGACTACAAAATTTACTTGCGTCTGATGGCGAGATCATCGCGCTTCGTGAAAGTGTTAAAAAGGCATCAGCCGCTCAACTTGAAAACGGTGTTATCACCAGCAACGATTACCTGCGCGAGGTAAATGCCGAAGACCAGGCCCGACAAACCAGGATACTGCACGAGATCCAATGGCTGCTCGCACAATACAATCACCAGACTACAACGGGCGGGCTAGGCAAAAACTAAACGTAAAATCACCACATACCATGAAACATATACTCTTCATCTCCACTACCCTGCTGCTGGCATCGTGCAGCGGAAACAGCAATCGCTACGATGCCTCCGGAACATTCGAAGCCACCGAGATCATTGTTTCGGCTAAGGCTTCCGGACTCATCCAAGCGTTTAACCTCGAAGAAGGCGAAGTGCTGCAGGCCGGACAATATATAGGCAGCATCGACAGTGTGCAGCTATACCTGAGCAAAAAACAATTGCAGGCACAAATACAGGCGGTGCTCAGCAAGCGGCCTGATGTAGCCACTCAAATTGCAGCATTGCAAGAACAACTGAAACAGGCACATCGTGAACAACAGCGCATAACAAATCTGCTGAAAGCTGATGCCGCCACACAAAAACAACTGGACGATGCCAATGCACAGATTGCCATCATCAACAAACAGATTGAAGGACAACGGTCGTCACTGCGTATTACGTCAGCAAGTCTGAGTGAAGAAACATTGCCCCTTACGGTTCAGATAGAACAATTGAATGATCAACTGGAGAAATGCAGAATTGTAAATCCGGTTACCGGTACTGTGCTCACCAAATATGCAGAGGCCAACGAAATGGCTGCGAACGGAAAGCCGCTGTATAAAGTTGCTGATCTCTCGCAAATTATACTGCGGGCCTATATCACGGGCGATCAGTTTGCACAAGTAAAACTGAATCAACCGGTACAGGTACTCATAGATGCAAAAGACGGAGAGTATACAACGTATACCGGTACCGTTGTGTGGATCAGCGACAAGGCAGAGTTTACGCCTAAAACCATTCAGACCAAAGATGAACGCGCGAACCTGGTATACGCCACCAAGATCAAAGTAAAGAATGATGGCAAGCTTAAGATCGGCATGTACGGTGAAGTAAAATTCTAACCGCAGGTTATGTTACAATACTATATGAATACAACTGAGCCTATGTCAACACAGATGACCCCTCCTGCTATTATTGCAGACAACCTGACGAAAGTATACGGTGCTGAAAAAACAAAAGCTGTAAATGCTGTATCGTTTATGGTGGAGCGTGGTGAATTGTTTGGACTTATCGGACCGGATGGTGCGGGCAAAACCAGCATTTTCCGCATGCTTACAACGTTACTCCTGCCAGACGGTGGAAGTGCCCTGGTGGATGGTCATGATATAGTAAAGGACTATCAGCAGATCAGGCATACGGTTGGGTATATGCCGGGTAAATTTTCCCTATACCCGGATCTTACCATTGCTGAAAACCTGAACTTCTTCGCTACAGTATTCAATACAACAATCGAAGAAAATTACCACCTCATTAAAGATATATATGTGCAGCTCGAGCGCTTCAAAGATCGCAGGGCCGGCAAGTTATCAGGTGGTATGAAACAAAAGCTGGCATTGTGCTGCGCGCTTATTCACAAACCCATGGTGTTGTTCCTGGACGAGCCCACCACCGGGGTTGATCCTGTGTCGCGAAAAGAATTTTGGGAAATGCTGAAGCGTCTCAAAGAACAGAACATTACGATACTGGTATCCACGCCCTATATGGATGAAGCTACGTTGTGCGACCGCATCGCACTCATGCAACAGGGGTCTATACTCGCCATCGACACGCCCGATGCCATCATTGAATCATACCCTGATATACTTTACGCCATTCGCGCAGAGAAGATGTCGGCACTGCTGAAAGTATTGGGCGCAAACAACGCAGTGGCTACCAGTTATGCGTTTGGTGAGTACGCCCATGCTACATTCAAAGACAGCATCCACCAGGAACAGGACATCGTTTCGATTCTGCAGCATGCCGGTATAGAGCACGCAGAAGTAAAACGGATACAACCTACCATCGAAGACTGCTTCATCAAACTGTTACATGCATGAAACAGGCTGTTATTAAAACTGAAAATCTTACCAAGCGCTTTGGCGACTTCATCGCTACCAATGCCATAACGCTGGAAGTATATAGCGGAGAGATCTTCGGATTTCTGGGCGCTAACGGTGCGGGTAAAACAACGGCCATGCGCATGCTGTGCGGATTGTCAATTCCTTCGTCCGGTAACGCTGTCATTGCAGGCTATGATGTATACCGTGAAACGGAACGCATCAAGAAGAACATTGGCTATATGAGTCAGAAGTTCTCGCTGTATGAAGACCTGACCGTATTGGAGAATATACGCTTCTTCGGGGGTATATATGGTTTGTCGGATGAAGCGATTGCCCGTAAGAGCGATGAGCTCATCGCACAACTCGGTTTGCAAAATGAAGCGAAGAAATTAGTGTCTGGATTACCGCTGGGCTGGAAGCAAAAGTTGTCGTTCTCGGTAGCCGTGTTGCATCAGCCGAAAATTGTTTTTCTGGATGAACCTACCGGTGGTGTTGATCCGGTTACACGAAGACAATTCTGGAATCTCATTTACGATGCTGCTGAAAAAGGCGTTACTGTTTTTGTTACCACACACTATATGGACGAAGCCGAGTACTGCAACCGCGTATCTATTATGGTGGATGGAAAAATCGAAGCGTTGGATACACCTCATAATCTCAAAAAGAAATTCAATGCTTCTTCCATGGATGAAGTTTTCTACCAGCTTGCCCGGGGCGCCAAACGTGCCGACTAAAAACATATATAGTATATGAAACAACTCAGTATATTTATCCAAAAAGAATTTGCCCATGTACTCCGCGACCGGAAGACACTGCTGATATTGTTTGGCATGCCGGTAGTACAGATTCTGATTTTTGGTTTCGCACTTACCAATGAAGTAAAAAACTCGAAGATACTGCTTGTGGATCACGCCCGTGATATAGCATCACAGCAACTCGTTACGCAAATTGAGGCCAGCCAATATTTTGAAATTGAAAAAACAGCGTGGAACCAGGAACAGATCGAGCGTGGCTTTCACGAAGGTGAAATAAAGATGGCGATTGTTATACCGGCAAACTTTGCTCAGGAACTCGTTCATCAAAATGATGTACAGGTACAACTATTGGCCGATGCCTCTGATCCGAATCTGGCAACAACGTTGATCAATTATGCATCTTCCATTATACAAGACTATCAACTGCAGGTAAACGAAACGGCAAAGGCCCACTATAGAATTATACCCGAAACACGCATGCTCTATAATCCACAATTGAAAGGTGCACACAACTTTGTACCCGGAGTAATGGCGTTGGTGCTGATGCTGGTGTGCGTGATGATGACGGCTGTTTCCATTGTGAAAGAAAAAGAGACCGGCACCATGGAGATACTCCTCGTTTCGCCATTCAAACCTATACTGGTTATTCTGTCCAAGGCAATTCCATATTTACTGCTCTCGCTGGTGAATGTTACTTCTATTTTACTGCTCAGTATATTTCTGCTGGATCTTCCGGTGCATGGCAGCATTGTTCTGCTCTTTGCAGAGAGTACATTATTTATTATCACATGTCTCACGCTGGGTATATTTATATCCGTTAAGACCGATTCACAGCAAACCGCCATGCTGATATCATTGATGGGCATGCTGCTTCCGACAATACTCTTCAGCGGCTTTATGTTTCCCATTGAAAACATGCCGGTACCCTTGCAAATTCTTACCAACATCGTGCCGGCCAAGTGGTACTATATCATTGTTAAATCAATCATGATAAAAGGACTTGGTATAGCATCGATCTGGAAAGAGACCCTGATCCTGACCGGCATCACTGTATTCCTCTTATTCATCAGCCTAAAGAACTTTAAAATCAGACTCGCATGAGAGCTATAAAATTTTTACTTCAGAAGGAGTTCCGGCAGATATTCCGTAACCGTTCCATACTGATTATGATCCTGGCAATGCCGGTAATGCAATTGATCATATTACCGCTCGCAGCAAATTATGAAGTTAAGAACATTAACCTCTCGGTGGTTGATCATGACCATTCCTCCTACTCTCAAAAAATGATTACGAAAATTATATCGTCAGGATATTTCCGGTTGACCGGGTATAATCGTTCGTACGGAGAAGCGTTTCATCTCATTGAGTCTGATGAAGCCGATGTTATACTGGAAATACCCGATGGCTTTGAACGCAACCTCATTCGTGAAGACGAACAGAAATTGCTGGTTGCTGTCAATGCTATTAACGGCGTGAAGGCGAACCTGGGCGGTGCATACCTGGCCAGCATCATTCGCGACTATAACCAGGATATACGCTTAGACTTTTTACAGGATGGCCGCTTCAATGCCATACCGACCATCAATGTTACATCATCCAACTGGTTCAATCCCAACCTCAATTACCAACTATATATGGTGCCCGGTATATTAGCTGTGCTCGTAACCATGATTGGCGGATTTCTGACAGCACTGAATATTGTAAAAGAAAAAGAAGCCGGCACCATCGAGCAAATCAACGTTACCCCTATCCGCAAACATCATTTCATTCTTGGAAAACTCATTCCCTTTTGGGTGCTTGGAAATATAGTGTTCACCATCGGACTGTTGGTAGCGTGGCTGATCTATGGCATTGTACCCGTGGGTAACCTCGCATTACTGTATGGATTCGTTTCGATATACCTGCTCGCGGTATTGGGACTGGGACTGCTCGTATCAACGTTCTGCGATACGCAACAGCAGGCCATGTTCATCATGTTCTTCTTCATGATGATCTTCATTCTACTCGGCGGACTCTTTACGGCTATTGACAGTATGCCGGAATGGGCGCAGGTGGTTACGCGATTCAATCCGGTGAGTTATCTCATTTCCGTTATGCGCATGGTAATTTTGAAAGGCAGTACATTTCGCGATGTAGTACCGCACCTCGGAATTATAGCACTGTTCGCTATCGGACTGAACGGTTGGGCGATAGCGAACTATAAAAAAGCAAACTGACGCGTATACTATATATTTACCGGACAGTGTTCGTTCGCTGCTGTTCACCTGCGTGAAAGTAATGTGCGTTCCTGCCCGGTATTCATCTGTTTTCATAAGTGGCACCAATGTTGGAGTGCATGCCAACGTATGTTATGTACGTATAGCGATACCGTAGTGGAAATCGTTCGTGTAACATCCGTACACTAAACTCGTCAAAGGTATGCATTCATTTTATACAGATTGCTTAAGCATTCTGCGAGGTATCGCTTTGTGAAAACTAAAATAACGATAACGATCCTGTTAAGTATAGCGCTGCTGGCCGATGTGCTCACCTGCATGGCGCAGGACACGATCGCCTTCAAGCTTGTTCGAAATATAGCATTGATCGAAGGGTATATTAACGGTGCAGCGGCTTATTTCATTCTCGATACCGGTGCCAGCATTACATTACTTAATGAATCGCTGGCGTATGAGTATAATTTCAAGACGATCGATAACAAATACTTTACACAACGGCACATTGTCGGGTTGGGCGGCCGATCGCCTATTAAGGAGGTGCGATCGGCCGTTGTCAGGATTGGTCCGCATGAACTGAAATTCATTAACAAAGCTTCCAATCTTGATAACCTGTCAGCCTACTTCAACGATCCGAGTATACGCGTTGCCGGTATCATCGGCATTGACCTGCTCAACATACTCGGCGGCAAAATTGACTTCCGTGAACGCACCGTTGTGCTGAATTGTCTTCATAAGTGACCACCCGGTATAGCTATAGGTTAATTCCGGATCAGTAACTGCCGTAACATATACTGCAAAATACCGTTGTTGCGATAGTAGTCAATTTCAATCTTGCTGTCGAGTCGGCACAAAACCAGGAAGGTACGCGTTGCACCATTCTCGCTTGCAGCCTGCACGGTGAGAAGCTGTGATGGCTGTATATTGTCATTCAATTCCGGTATCGACAAAATCTCTTTACCGGTGAGTCCGAGACTGGTATAACTTTCGCCTTCTTTAAACTGAAGCGGTAATACACCCATACCCACCAGGTTACTCCGGTGTATGCGTTCGTAGCTCTCGGCAATTACAGCTTTAATTCCCAGCAGAAATGTACCCTTCGCAGCCCAGTCGCGGGAAGAGCCACTGCCATATTCTTTACCGGCCAATACCATGAGCGGTATATTTTGTTCTTTATACTTCATGGCAGCTTCGTATACCGACATCTCTTCGCCTGTTGGTAAAAATGTAGTATAGCCGCCTTCGCGGGATGCGAGTTTATTCTTGATGCGTACATTGGCAAATGTACCGCGCACCATCACTTCATCATTCCCCCTGCGCGAACCGTATGAGTTAAACTCTTCCACGGGCACACCACGGCTTCGTAAATATTTACCGGCCGGAGACTTTTCATTGAATACACCCGCGGGTGATATATGATCGGTTGTGATCGAGTCTCCCAACGCCAGGAGTACACGCGCCTGGTTAATGGGTTTTATCGACTCCGCTTTCTCCGGGAGATCAACAAAGAAAGGAGCTTCTTTCACATAGGTAGAATGCTCATCCCATTTATAGGCTTTACCGGCAGGTGCTTCCAGTTTCTCCCATTGTTCATTGCCGTTGAATATTTCACCGTAGTTCTTTTTGAAATGTTCTTTGCGCACCACGCGATTTACCACAGCATGAATTTCATCAGGCGATGGCCATATATCTTTCAGGTATATATCTTGTCCGTTATTACCAAGTCCCAACGGCTCATTATAAAAATCAATATCCATGCGGCCTGCAATGGCATATGCTACTACGAGCAAAGGCGACATGAGGAAATTCATTTTTACCAGCGGATGAATGCGCGCTTCAAAATTCCGGTTACTTGAAAGTGCAGCGCCAACCATCAGGTCGTGATCAACAATAGCGTGTGCAATCGGATCTGGCAACGGTCCGGAGTTTCCGATACATGAAGTACATCCATACCCAACAACGTTGAATTTCAATTGTTCGAGTTTCGTCAGCAGTCCTGCTTCCTGTAAATAATCCGTTACTACTTTCGAACCGGGTGCAAGACTTGTCTTTACCCACGGTTTTGTGTTCAGACCTTTCTCCAATGCTTTTTGCGCCAGCAGTCCCGCGCCAATCATCACATCCGGATTAGATGTGTTGGTACAACTGGTGATGGCCGCTATAACAACAGCACCATCGCGCAGATCGAACGTTTCGCCATGGTAGTTTACACTGATTTCATGTACACCGGGGTGATCAATTACTTTTGCAACGGGAGGCTGTATATTTCCGCCTTCACTTTTCCATTTACCAACCGTGGGCGCTGATACCGGTGCAAGTTTCTGTGCGTATGCTTTTTCAAGTATATCATGTATAACCGCTTTCGATTGCCGTAAACTTATTTTATCCTGTGGACGACTCGGGCCCGAGATGGAAGGTTCCACGGTGCTGAGATCGAGTTCAGCTACATGGCTATACGCAATGGCATCTTCGTTCTCACGCCACAGCAGGTTTGCTTTCGTATAGCGTTCCGTCAATTCAACTACGCGCGCAGGACGGTTCGTCTTCTCGAGATATTCAAGTGTTTTACTGTCAATCGGGAAGTACGTAATGGTACAACCAAACTCGGGCGACATATTACCAATGGTGGCGCGATCCGGTACTGATAGTGAATCAAGTCCTTCACCAAACACCTCCACAAATTTACCCACCACCTTTGTCTTGCGAAGTAAATTGGTAATCGTGAGTACCAGGTCAGAAGCTGTACTGCCGACTGGTAATTTACCTTTCAGTTTTAGTCCGATTACTTCAGGCACGGTAAAGAAATGCGGTTGTCCTAACATGGCGGCTTCAGCTTCTATACCACCTACACCGTATGCCACTATACCGAGGCCGTTCACCATAGGCGTATGCGAGTCTGTGCCTACTAGTGAATCGGGAAATATATACCCGTCACGTTCACTCACACACGTTGAAAAATATTCAAGGTTTACCTGGTGACAAATGCCCATGCCAGGCGGCACCACCGAAAAATTATCAAAAGCATTTTGTGCCCACTTCAAAAAGCGATAGCGCTCGCTGTTGCGTTCATACTCCTTGTCAACGTTAAGCCTATACGCATCATTGTTTCCATAGTAATCCACCTGCACCGAATGATCCACCACCAGGTCAACCGGTATCAGCGGATTGATGCGCGTTATGTTCTTTCCTTTACGCGCCATCTCGCTGCGCAGTGACGCTATATCTACAATGGCGGGCACACCGGTAAAGTCTTGCATGAGCACACGTGTCGGCATGAACGGTATCTCTTTATCTTCCGGGTTCGGCTTCCATTGCAACAGTGTGTTCACATGATCTTTCGTTATTACATAATCATCATAATGACGAATTGCATTCTCCAGCAATACCCGTATACAAAACGGAAGTTTGGAAACTTCATAGCCTTGTTCCTGCAACTTCCGCAGACTAAAGAATGAATAACTGCCACCCTGCAGCTCAAGTGAATCTGCAATGTTCAAGTAATCCTGTGTTGCCATGTTCGTATCGAATTAAGTTAATGTCGCATGATGTATAAAATCCTGCCAGCCGGTAAATCTGTTTACCGTTGCGTTTTAATTTACAAACTATAAAACAAAATGATTATACTTTACTTATGAACGGCACTGCGCAGGGGCAAGTTCGCTCATCGCAGATAAAAGGACTTCTGTAGAAGCTATTTCCCTGTTGATGCAAGGATCAATAAATAACCAAGATAGTATATACAACGGATGCTTACACGCCTGCCACCCCAACGACAACGCGTTGGCAAGCACGTTCTCCCCGTTACCTATATTCGCTTGGCACAGTATGTACACAGCGAGGAAACGATATTACGTTCCTTCCGGTGCACTTGGCATTCTGAAAATCCGAAAACGTGCACACGCCTGAAACAGAATCTTCCAGTTGTTGTTGTCCTGGTAAAGCCACTGGAAGAGATCATCGTTGTCATCTTCTGACGATATATACATGGCAAATTTCTGGCAAAGAATCGAGTAATACGTTGCTTTCATATCGCGTTTCTTTTTCATCGGGGTTATTGTAACAATTTTAACAAAGATGATGACACAAAAGATTCCATGAAATGTACATCATGTAATGCTGTAAAACTCGCGAGCGGCTGTGAAACGGTGATTATGAGCAGATTAAGATTGTGCAAATTTTAGTTTGCAGCAATCTATACATTTTTTCGGAAGCATCGTCCTACAAAACCTGCCGGCAACCTTACCGTAAAGTATTGCTATCCGCACAATAAATGCGTTACTTCACCCGCTGGCATCATAATTTACAAAAGCATTAACACTCCGGATCATCGTTCTGTTATAAGGCATGAAGAATCGCTATCTGGCCATACGCCAATACTCTGAAAAAATCTGCGCTCCGCTTCAAAAAGAGGATTATGTAGTACAACCCGTTTCGGATGTTAGTCCACCGAAGTGGCACCTCGCACATACCACCTGGTTCTGGGAAGAATTCATCCTGTCGAAATATAGTCCGGAGTACAAACGCTTTCATCCGCGTTACTCGTTTTTGTTTAACAGTTATTACGATAGCGTGGGCGAACGCGTGCTGCGCCTGCATCGTGGTAACATGTCGCGACCAACGGTGGATGAAATACTGGAATACCGGGCGTATGTTGATGAACACATGGCATCGTTTCTTTCATCTGCACCGGAAACAATAGCACCGCTTGTCGAGCTGGGTTTGAACCACGAGCAGCAACACCAGGAATTATTATATACCGATATTAAATATATACTGGGACATAATCCGCTCTTTCCACCCTATAGCAAAGATTTCAAGGAAACACCAGGTGCTGAAACTGATTCAACCTTTGCTGCTATGGCAGCCGGAATATATTCCATAGGCTATACCGGTACTGATTTTTCGTTCGACAACGAACACGGTGTGCACGATGTACAGTTACCGGCTTTTTATATTCGAAAGAGTTTAGTCACCAATGAAGAATATATAGCTTTCATGAACGATGGCGGCTATAAGAATCCATTATACTGGCACAGCGATGGATGGGCCTGGGTAAATGAACATAAAGTGGATAGTCCGCTATACTGGTATAAACAGGATGGTGTGTGGCACCGGTATGCGTTATCGGGTTTTGAAAAAGTAAATCCGGCAGAACCTGTAACGCACGTAAGCTTCTATGAAGCCGCAGCCTTTGCAGAATGGAGTGGCATGCGCCTGCCTACCGAGTTTGAATGGGAAGCAGCGAGCGATACGTTTCGCTGGCAACAGCGTTGGGAACATACCAACAGTGCATACCTTCCTTACCCCGGCTATAAAAAACCACCCGGTGCCGTTGGTGAGTACAATGGAAAATTCATGATCAATCAAATGGTATTGCGCGGAGCATCGGTTGTAACACCGGCTGATCATTCGCGTAAAACCTATCGTAACTTTTTTCATCCGCAGCTGCGATGGCAATTCAACGGCATCCGGCTTTGTAAAAAATAATTATGCTGATAATCGACAACCACCATACAGCGATAGCACAAGCCGTAGAAGAAGGATTCGAGAAGAATCCGAAACGCTTGCCGAGCTGGCTCTTCTACGATGAGACAGGCGATAAAATTTTTCAGGCGATCATGCGCATGCCGGAATATTATTTAACCGGCTGCGAGTATGAAATTCTGAATACATACAAGGAAAGTCTTCGTCAGCACTTTACTGCCGATGGAAGTATATTTGACCTGATTGAGTTCGGTGCCGGTGACGGATTGAAAACTGAAATACTGTTGCGTCATTTCAACGCTCAGCATATTTCGTTTCAGTATATGCCGGTAGATATATCTGCCAGCGTACTCGATCAGCTAACGGAGAGGCTACTGGCCGCAGTGCCTTCCCTATCGATTCAATCGGTTAACAAACCGTATGAAGAAGCGATTGTGTCGATACAGGAACGCGATCATAACCGTAAGGTATATTTATTCCTCGGTGCGAACATCGGTAATTTTATACCGGCTGATGCGGAGCATTTTGTTGCCGCTATTGCAGCCAGTATGGAACAGAACGATCAACTGCTGATCGGTTTTGATCTGAAGAAAGATCCGCGCCTTGTGCAGGCTGCGTATGATGATCCGCACGGCATTACGCGTGACTTCAACCTGAATTTACTCGTGCGGCTCAACCGCGAACTCGGAGCCGATTTCCAGGTAGATCAGTTTACGCATTATCCGTACTATGATCCGGAAACCGGCATCACGAAAAGTTTCCTGGTAAGTATGAACGACCAGGATGTACATATAGAAGCGCTGCACAAGACTATACATTTCAACCGCTGGGAAATCATACACACGGAGGTATCACAGAAATATGATGTGGCTATGATCGAAAAGCTGGCAGCACGTACGGGACTGGAAATCACCGCGTATTACTATGATCGTAAATATTATTTTACCGATGTGCTGTTCCGTAAAAAAAGCTAAGCTACTTTCGGACTTCTAATCGAAAGGAAGTATATTTTCTACATGAATATTCTCGCGGCACTGAAGGAAGTTCCTGAATTTAAAGACCTCGCGGAAAGTCACCTGGTATGGCTCTCCGAAAAAGGAACAGTAACGGAACACAAAGACGGTGAAAGACTTTTTGCCCTCGGTCAACCGATTGAAAGCATGCGCATTGTTCTGGAAGGCGGTGTTGATCTATACCGGGCACAGGGCAACACGATGCGTTATTTCGGCACCGCTGAAAAAGGTGAGATCACCGGCCTGCTGCCCTACTCGCGCATGAAGGCTGCCGGTGCTGAAGGCACTGCCGTTGGAGACACCATCATTTACTCACTCGACAAAAGCCACTTCGTAGAACTCATCCGCGAACATCCGGAACTTACCGAAGTACTGGTACACACGATGACCGATCGCGTGCGTGACTTCACGCATCAGCAACAACAGGATGACAAGATGATGGCGCTGGGTAAATTATCGGCAGGACTTGCGCATGAGCTGAATAATCCTTCTGCCGCGATTGTACGTTGTGCACAGGAATTGAAAAAACACCTGGGAAATGTACCTGAAAAATTCAAACGCGTTATCAACATTCGCGCCACCGAAGATATAGTAGACCAGGTAAATAAGTTTGTAGATGACAAGATAACAGAAGCCGTGAACCAGAAGCCGCTGTCGCTGATGGAAAAATCCGAACGTGAAGATGAACTCGCGGACTGGCTGCAAAATATAGGTTTGGATGATGCCTATGACATGGCCAGTATATTTGTGGAATTTTTCATTGAGACAACTGACCTGGACGAGCTCAATAAAATTTTACGAGCTGAAGACCGGCCTGCGGTATTGAACTGGATCGCACAGGCTTTTACAACGGAACGGCTGGTGAACGAAATTGAAGAAGCCGCGCGAAGAATCAATGTGCTGGTTACATCGGTAAAAAGCTATACGCACATGGATCGCGCGCCCGAACGTGAACGGGCCGAACTGCGTTCCGGTATACGCAACACCGTAACCATGCTTAACCACAAGATCAAGAAGAACCAGGTAACGGTTGTTGAAAATATACCGGACGATCTGCCGCAACCGTGTATATATATCAGTGCCATGAACCAGGTGTGGACCAACCTGATCGATAACGCACTGGATGCACTGGAGGGACGTCCTAACGCAACCCTGGAGATCAAGGCAGAGAAAGATCGCGATTTTATACTGGTACATATCATTGACAACGGGCCCGGTATACCGGAGGATATACAGGATAAAATATTCGATTCATTCTTTACGACTAAACCTGTAGGAAAAGGAACCGGCCTGGGACTGGAAGTAGTACGCCAGATCATTCTTCAGCACAATGGAAAAGTTACTGTAAAATCAAAACCCGGGCACACCGTCTTTACGGTTTGCATGCCCATTCAATAAACCTATATATACAAAGCGCTACCATGAAAAAACCGATCCTGTTTATACTTGATGACGACTTGCAGGTTTTACGCGCAGTGGTTCGCGACCTGCGGAATCAATACGGAAAAGATTATCGCATCATCAGTACGACTTCGGCTAACGAAGCACTGGCATCACTCACTGATCTTAAAAATAAAAATGAATCGATAGCTTTGTTTCTGTCTGATCAGCGCATGCCTGAAATGTTAGGCGTTGATTTTCTGCAACGCGCCAAAACTATATTTCCCGAGGCAAAGCGTATTTTGCTCACGGCATACTCGGATACGGAAGCTGCTATCAAGGCGATCAACGATGTGCAGCTTGATTACTACCTGATGAAACCGTGGGACCCGCCGGAAGAAAAATTATACCCGGTAATTACCGATCAGCTGGAAGAATGGCAAAGCACACATATACCGGAGTTTCAGGGTATACGGATTGTCGGTTACCAATTCTCTCCACGCTCGCACCAGATCAAAGATTTTCTTTCCGGTAATCTTATACCGTATCAATGGCTTGATTTTGAGTCGAACCCGATTGGACACGAGTTGGCAACGCTGAACAAAATTGAAGCGAAAGATTTACCGGCTGTGTTTTTTGAAGACGGATCGTTTTTACTCAACCCCGAACTACGACAAGTTGGAGAGAAGACCGGTATGCGGTCCAAAGCATCCAAACCGATGTATGATGTTACGATCATTGGTGCAGGCCCATCCGGATTAGCAGCCGCGGTATATGGAGGTTCGGAAGGACTCGCTACAGCGATCATTGAGAAACGTGCACCGGGTGGACAAGCCGGTACAAGTTCGCGCATTGAAAATTACCTTGGCTTTCCCAATGGACTCAGTGGTTCGGATCTGTCAAGACGTGCACTGTCTCAGGCAACACGTTTTGGCGTGGAGTTCCTGTCTCCTTTGGAAGTGATCAGTATATCGTTGAAAGATCACTATAAAATCATTCAGCTTGCCGATGGCAGCACACTCAATACCAAAAGTGTAATTATCACAACCGGTGTGGACTATAGAACGCTGGATGCTGTTGATGTGGAACGTTTTACCGGTGCCGGTATATATTACGGTGCTGCCACTACAGAGGCACACGCCTGTCGCTCGCAGGATGTATATGTAGTGGGGGGCGGTAATTCCGCAGGACAGGCTGCCATGTACCTCGCTAATTTTGCAAATCGTGTCCATATCATAATACGCAAACAGGATCTGACATCAACGATGTCCAAATACCTGATCGACCAGATTGCCGGAACTCAAAATATAGTATTGCATCCGGAGACAGTTGTGCGACAGGTATATGGCGAAGACAGGCTCGAAGAACTTGAACTTGAAAATATAGCAACCGGTGAACGCGAACGCGCGAAAGCAGCCGCACTCTTTATCTTTATCGGTGCGCGCCCGGTTACCGACTGGATCACGCTGGACATCATTAAAGACGAGAAAGGATTTATTGAAACCGGCCGCGACCTGTTAAAGTATGAAGCATTCAAGAAAGCATGGAAGCTGACACGCGAACCTTACCTGCTTGAAACGTGCAGTCCGGGAATTTTTGTTGCCGGAGATGTGCGGTCCGGTGCCATGAACCGTGTTGCCTCTGCGGTAGGCGAAGGCGCCATGGCTATTAAATTTGTTCATCAGTATCTCGCTGAAAACTAAAACAACGTACTGCCTATATGCCAAACGAAATGTGCCCGCACCTGCAACAACTTCAAACGCTGAAAAAAGCGAAGGAGTATATCTGCGAAGAATGTGTTAAAACCGGAGATGACTGGATGCACCTGCGCACGTGCCAGACGTGTGGTGTTACGCTATGCTGTGATTCTTCTCCCAACAAGCATGCTTCCAAACACGCGCATGCTGCCGGGCACCCGGTGGCTATATCTGCGGAGCCGGGGGAGCGTTGGGCGTGGTGTTATGTGGATGAGCAGTATGTGGAGTATTAGTTGAGCTGTGAGGTGGGAGCTTTGAGTTGTGAGGGGGATAGAAGTAAGGAGTAAGAAGTAAGAAGTAAGAAGCAAGAAGTAAGGAATAAGAAGTAAGAAGCAAGAAGTAAGGAGTAAGAAGCTAAAAGTAAGAAGTAAGAAATCAGGGGAGTATATTTGCTTGTCTTATACAAATATATACCATCAGAGTACTTTTTGGCGGAGGTGGCGGGGTATTAATAGCCATTCGATTGATTCGAAGAGTAGTTCGAGGATAATGGCGAGGAATGCTGCCGGTATAGCACCCTTCAATATCAGGGTGGTGTTGTTCAGGGCGAGACCTGTTACTATAAATTCTCCTAGTCCACCGGCACCGATGAAGGCTGCGAGTGTTGCTGTACCTACATTAATCACGGCTGCGGTGCGTATACCTGCGAGTATCATCGGCATAGCCAACGGTATCTCTACCAGTCTAAGTCTTTGTAGACGGGTAAGTCCCATAGCGGTGGCTACATTTTTTAACGGAGGGTCCACTGCAAACAAGCCAATCATCGTGTTGCGCAGTATCGGCAGCAAGGCATATAGAAATAATGCGATCACAGCCGGTGTTGTACCAATGCCTGCGAGTGGTATAAGCAACGCCAGCAATGCAATAGAAGGTATCGTTTGCAATATACCGGCTATATATAGCACTCCTTTGGATGAGACGGGATACAGGTATAATACTATACCCAATGGAAACGCTACGACTATTGCTGCCAGCAATGCCATGAAGGTAAGCTGTATGTGAACCCACGTCTTTTCAAGAATAGAAGCTATACCGGTATCGGAAGTTTTCTCCTTGTCACCAATAAGTCCTTTGGCTACAAGAAACTCATTCGCTATTTCGCGGTGGCTGCGTTGCTCAAATAATGCCTGCGAATTCATCCGCTGCATTTCATCTTCAGTAATTATTCCGGTGAGTTTCTGCAATAACGTTTTTGCTTTTGCGGGAAGCGATGCTGCATAAAAAGAAACCGCCTGGTATTCCGGAAAAAATGCCTTGTCATCTTTCAGTACAACCAGTTCATAGCGCTTGATCTCTCCATCAGTCGAGTATGCATCGGTTACATCAATCCTCTTCTCATGTATAGCCTGGTATGCCAGGCCATGTTCGAGGCCTGCAGGCTGCTGTCTCAAACCATAGTGCCTGGCAAGATTGTCCCATCCGTCTTCGCGTTTCAGAAATTCAAAGCTCATGCCGATCCGCAGTTCCGGATGTTGTGCGAGATCAGATATAGTCTTTATCGATGCTCTGTCAGCAAGTTCCTGGGGCACAACCAATGCATACGTGTTGTTGAAACCGTAGCGCGCTGATATTTCGAGTTGCCAGTTGTCTCTCAGCAGTGATACTAAATCGGCTTTGCCTGCGCTGCGACTCTGCTTGAGTATTTCAGCAGCAATGGTGCCGGTATACTCCGGGTATATATCAATAGCACCGGTGCGCAACGCTTCAAAACTTACTACAGTGCCGCCGAGGTTAAATTTACGCTCCACCGTGAAGCCACCGTCTTCCAGGATCAGCGCGATCATTTCGCTGAGTATATATCCTTCATTAAAATGCTTTGCTCCTACCCGGATCGGCTTTTGCGCCTGCACCACCGCGAAGCTGCACATCATCAGCATTATGATATATACTATACTTCTCATTTTCCGTTTCGATAGGATTCACGTATAGATTGTATGATTGATGCATCACCCGTCATTCGGGTGGTTCCGTTTTGCAACCACACTACGTTGTCAGCAAGAAGTTCTGCTTCTTCCAGGTCGTGCGATACGAGTATAATAGTTCGTGGCTCGTGTTTCTGAATGGCAAGAAGATGATCGTAGATGGTATGCTTTGTCTCATAATCCAGCGCAGCAAACGGTTCGTCCATCAGTAACACCGGAGGCTCCAGCAACATCGCACGGCATAATCCGGCACGTTGCTGTTCACCACCAGAAAGCTGATACGGATATTTATCCAGATGCAACAGCGGTAATTTTACCATGTCCATCAGGTGTTCAACACGTTTCCGGATTACATCGGCAGGCCTATGCGCAACTTTTCCAAGCAAGGCTATATTTTCATAGATGGTGAGATGCGGGAACAGACCAACCTGCTGCACCACATATCCCATTTGCAAACGCATGGTATGAATAGCGTTGTACGCGATCGGCTCCCCGAAAATCTTTACCTGTCCTTTGACTGGCTGCACCATACCATTGATAACTTGTAACAATGTTGACTTGCCACTGCCGCTCTTACCCAGAATCACGGTGACACGGTTTGCTTCAAAAGCAAGCGACACCTCGGCCAGAACCGGTTCACCGGAATAGTGATGTGTGATCTGCAGCAACTCAACCGGAAATGGAGATGTCAAGTGAATAAGTTTTTACGAAATATACAGCGGGAAATATAAAGCGCAAACTGTTGGAATAGCTGCGAGGTGTTAGCTGTGAGCTGCGAGAGGTTGCTGGGTTCTGGTTGCTGGCTTCTGGAAAATGCAGGTGACACGTTGTGTGTATCAGGACAATTAATGGCAAATGAAAGTGTGTATATGATTTACGGCTGTATGGATTATTGATGGTTGTATACTACATTTACTGCGCAACTGGCTTCCACCTTTATTGTCGGTTGCATGGCTTGCTTCTGAAGGTATGTTCAGAAAACAAAAGCCACAAACGATGTAAAAATTGTATCGCCACCACTCTGCAATTTTTACCGGCTTCTGTAATCATTCTAATACTATATTGCTGTTATGAAACTAGCACACACGCTTCTTGTACTTTGTATGGTGGTTCATGCTATACAGGCACAAACGAAATCACCTGTTGCCAGGCAGATTGAGACCTATACGGACAAACAATATCCTTCACTGGAGAAATTATACCGGCAGTTACATCAGAACCCGGAGTTGTCGCTGCACGAAGAGAAGACATCGCAGATCATGGCGACAGAATTACGCTCGCTTGGGTTTAACGTTCTCGAAAAAGTTGGTGGCTTCGGTGTCGCGGGTATATATACCAACGGAAACGGTCCTACGGTTTTGATTCGAACCGATATGGATGCTTTACCGCTCGAAGAAAAAACTGGCTTGCCCTATGCAAGTAAAGCGAAAGGTATAAATGCTGCAGGTGCTGAAGTTTCTGTTATGCACGCGTGTGGTCATGATATACACATGACTGTATTTATAGGTACAGCACGTGCATTGGTGGAAACCAAAAAGCACTGGAAGGGAACGCTCGTGATGATCGCGCAGCCTTCAGAAGAAAATGGGTTTGGTGCAGACCTCATGTTCAAGGCTGGACTATATGACAAGATACCTACTCCGGATTATGCTATATCGTTACACAACCATGCCGGTCTTGAAGCGGGTAAAGTTGGTTATCATGCAGGGCCGTTCATGGCGAGTGTTGATATGATGAACATTACCGTGCATGGCAAAGGCGGACACGGTGCCGCACCTCATACAACGATTGACCCGGTTGTGTTGAGTGCCGAAATGATTATGGCGTTTCAGACCATTGTGAGTCGTGAGATCAATCCGCTGGAGCCTGCGGTAATAACGGTGGGTTCTATTCATGGCGGCACGGTACATAACATTATACCCGATGATGTGAAGATGCAACTCACACTTCGCTCCTACTCTCCGCAGGTGCGTGAACAAATCATTGCTTCCATTCATCGCATGAGTAAACAACTCGCGTTGCTCGCAGGTTTACCTCCGGATAAAATGCCGGAGATTACCATTAATGAACCGCAGACACCTGCTACACTTAACGATGCTGCACTAAACGACAGGCTGGTGCGCGTGTTCGAAAAAAATTTCGGTAAAGACAATGTAGTGGAAATGCCACCGGCTATGGTGGGTGAAGATTTCAGTCGGTTTGGTTTGCAGGAGAAGAAGGTGCCGATCTGTATGTTCTGGCTTGGTACAGTAGCCCCTGCGTTGGTAAAGGAATCGAAGGAGAAAGGAACTGTATTGCCATCGCTGCACTCTTCAGCTTTTGCTCCATTAGCCGAGCCAACGATCAAGACCGGTGTTGCTGCTATGAGTGCTGCTGCACTGGAACTGTTTGGCGGACGTTAAATCCAATGGCACGGAGAACACCGAGAAGGTACTGAGGAACACAAAGGAAAAACTTCAGCGCTATATGAAGCTCTAGCGCTGAAATTAAAATGTAACAACGAGGTGCCAGTGTTACTTTAATCAAAAGTATACTTTACGGTATTGCCATTGGTGGTGATGGTATATTCGTTGTCGCAGGAGCCGTCACCGTAATCGATGATGGATGTTTTGTCGCCTGTCTTTTCTTCGATCGTGCCACTTACGGGCTCCAGTGTTTTGCTGTTGCGGCAGCTATAGATGTATACAATCTTCTTCGTCACATTTGCCGTAAACGATTCACCCTGGCGATTTACTCCGCTCCATGTACCGGTCATCTTCGTTGAATCGTCTTCTTCCGTATAGGTATAGTTACCTTTCCAGCTTAACGTTGTTCCATCCGCATAGGTAATTTTAACATTCTTCGCTTCTACTGCTGAAGACGCATCCGTTGATTGGGACGTGGAGACTATATTACCATCTACCTGTGCACTGTCAAGATAGTATCCGGTTAAGGTGATATTCTCCGTTGTGTTAAATACCATGTTACTCCATTGTCCGGTTAACTTGAATGCATCTACAATCTTTCCCTTCCGAACGTTGGAATCCGAACACGATGATCCATCACCGTAATCAATGGTGATCGTACCTTCATGGTCGAAAGAATTGTCATCATAACTATTTACTGTAAAGTCAAAGTCAATGGCAGGATCACATGTATTCGTATGCTGTGTTCTTCCGTTCGCTGATCTTCCTCCGCTTGTTGTACTATTGGAACTCATAGCCCCTGACGTTACGCTAATCACTTCCTGTGTTGTAGATGTTACGGCTACATTGTTCCTGGAATCAACCAAAGTTTGATCCGATGTCTTTGTCACGTTGGTGCTGTCATCATCACACGCAAGTACCAACACTGAAAACGCGATTACCCCTCCGACCTGGCGGATCAGGCTCATTACTGATTTGTTCATAATAATATAAAGTTTAATGGTGTTTATTGGAAATTGTAGAGGATATCCAATCGCATGACCTAGGGGCGGAGTCATGTTTTATTCTTCGGGTGTGTGAGTGTCATCTATACCTATACGCCGATTATATACCACCAAGTGTGTTACAGCCGGTATACATTCAAGACCTGTTTCGGGGTTTACTACTATAGTATCGAACCCGATCGTATACTACATCTCTCCTATATATAGTTCATTTGTCTTATAATTTACGGTTGCAATATAATACGGTTTACACATACTACTGTTGCATTATGCAACTATTTATCTAAAAAAAATTACCCTTTAACGGCTTCCTGAATTTTCTTCAACTGCGCTTCAAATGTTTTCAGCTCTGCAGCGGTAAAACCCTTAATAAGTTTATCATTTACCTTCTTTTCAATAGCATCAAATTTCTTTACGAGCTCCTGCCCTGCTTTGGTGAGTATAATGGTATTCTTCCTTCTGTCTGCAGGATCAGGAACGCGCACAACGAGTTTCTTTTTCTCCAGGCCGTCAATCGTTCGCAATACAGTTGACTTATGTCTTTTCATAACATCCGCCAGGTCTTGCTGAATCACCTCATCTTTCAGTGTCAATACTTTCATCAGGGCTACCTTGTCGAAACTGATATCAAAGCCTTCGTTCTGAAGCGACTGTTCTAATTTATTGCGTACCGCTAACATTGTCTTCAGTAGTATCTGTCCGAATAGTAGAGATTCTTTGCTCATGTCTTTGCTTTGGGAGTGTAAAGATAGATTCAGAGGGTTGATATGTGCAAATAGAAATCCAATGCCATGGAGCACACAGAGACGACCGAGAGGTACACCAGGTTTATTTGCCGGTATATATATATAGCCTATTTGATCGAGAAGCTTTCGTAGTGTTGTACGGTGGGTTCGAACTCGAGCAGGAAGTTTTCGTCTTCAGGATAGTAACGGGCCTTTTCAATATCTTCACCGGCGAAGGCTTTGATGCTTTCGAGGTTCTCCCATACAGATATAGTCCAGAAGTGGGTTACGTCACCTTCAGTCTTGCGCCATATTTTTACTTCGCGATTTCCGGGTGTGGCGATATAATCTTTCACTCCGGTTTCGTGGAGAAATTGCAGGTAGCGGTCTGCATCGGTGCTTCGGGTTCGGCCGTGCCATAGTCGGGTGATCATGGGTGTTCGTTAATCGTTATCCGTTAATAGTTACAGGTTAATCGTGAATCGGAAATCGTGATATAGGTAGAAGCTGGAAAAATAACACTGCCCATACCTCAAAGAAGACTCTCAATATAAAGGAAATCTCAGTGAAAGTATACAAAAAAAATCGCATTACTATTTCTAAACCTTAAAAGTTCCCTTCTGATTTTTTGTAGGTGTTTGTAAATGGATATATTCGTTTATAAACGTTTGACAATGTACTGGTAAAAATCCTGAGCTATACTTTAGCTTCATGAAACCAGTAGTACTTGAGCCTTTGTTGCATGAAGATAAGTTAAACATTGCTATTCGCGGATGGCTGGAGAAAGATGCATTTAGAGCGCTGAATAACTTTCCAAACAGGAAATATTCCTCTACACATAAATGTTATTATATCCCCTGCAGGTCAGATGCTATCGATGCTCTAAAAAAAATACTTTCTCCCTGTATAGCTATAGAAGAAGCCGGTTGGGAAAGAACTTCAAAAGATGTACCCGATCCGGTCGTGAACGTATTGAGTATTTCCAAGGAATTCGCAGAAACACTTGACAGGATGCGCTACAGTCGTGCTACAAAAGAGAACTATCTAAGTCAGTTTAAAATATTCTTGTCGTTTATATACCCAAAGACTGCTGAAGAGATTGATCAAAGTATCATTCGTCGGTATATGCTATATCTTGATATACTCACATAACTAACAAAAGTTTAAATCGGATTACAAGTCCTCTCGATCGGCTATGGAATGAAAAATCAATAATAGGGAAATATAGGCAATAATGTTCTTATATTGGCATGTTGTAGGTCATTCTCAATGGACATATGAGTATAATTCAATTTACAATTCACTACAGGACAGACCAAAGAAAGAAAGTTCAAGACTTCGTTGACGACTATAAATCAAAGACCGGAATTGAAATAGAGGAATTGAAAATTGAAAAATACTGGAAAGAGGAAAACCAAACGCAGGCGACCTTCTTTACAAGAATAGATTTAATTCGTAACGAAGAAAAGACTTTTGAAATTTTAAAACTTGCCAACGTCCTTGCGACAACGAAACGTCATCATTGGACATTTAATGGCCCACACGAAAGCGGACAATTAACCTTTAGTTGTATTTTAAACAACGACACCAAAGATGAACATGTGACCTGGGCGAACATAGAGTTGGAGGATTGAGAACGACCTACAACAAAATGTATAACTCATGGGGCGCTGATAAGGAGGACATTTTTTTATTTTTGCTCAGCGCCACGGCTTATACATAAACGTTAGCGCCAATGCATGGACAATGAGACAACTAATCTTAGGACTAATATTTATTTCGACAAGCACGTACTCACAGTCAGATAAGTTCAATCTAAAAAATTATCCGTCTGACAAGTTTAGAGTCACTTCCGACACGACTAAGATGTCGGGATTTAATATTGTATTAATAGTTGGAAGACCGATTGTGGATTCCGTGGCTCAGTATCAAGGGACAAAGGTTTGGATACAACGGTTTAAAAACGGCAAGCTAACAGAAAAGTATCTAGGAGAAATTGAAACTGAACGAGGGGTTTACAGACCATATTCTCAACCAATAACGGACACTTACCTAATTGTCGAATGCGGTGAATACAATGGACAAATCAATCTAATAACTGAGGACGGAGACTTTGTAACAATTCCAGGCTACTACTATGCTCTGAATAAACCCGGGCAAATTTACACTCGACAAGCAAATTTGGAATGCCTTGTTTACCAATACGACTTGAAGAATAAAAAAGGAACGGACTTGAGAGGCAAAAGCGTAACTGTGGACAATTTACGTTTTAACGAAGTTGAAGGGGCATATTGGGTAAAGTGAGTGATGCACAGGCGCTAACAATGCATATAAATTATGCCGGCAGAGTTTGGTGATTAATTATTAATTTGGTCTGCCGGCACGCTTTATATGCGAACGTTAGCGGCAAATTTCTTTCAAGATGTTTCAGGACACAGAGGATAAAATAAAATTCATTTTAACTCACAACGAGAATGTTTCCAAGAAGCTTTTTCGTATGCAAGAGCTGTACCTTGACAAGCATAAAAATCTATATAAGGAAGAGTTAAGAGACAAAATAAACAAAGGACTAGAGACAGCTGTTCACAAGTTTACCCTTTCGTGCATTCACTTAGAATTTCTATGGAAGCAAAGCGAGGCATCAAGGACTGAGATTATTTCTGACTTCATGAATTCAGTCTCTGAACATAAATGGAGCGATGCTAGAAGAACATTAGGATCACTATTCTTGGAGTCATTTCTATTTCAGATTAAATCCTTCTTAGATGTTTATCAAAAGTACTGCTGCTTAATTCTCGGAATTGAGAAGCCAAACTATGATGGACTTGAGTCATTTTATAAAGCTTTAGACAAGGTTCAGTCAGCACACAAAAGCAAAGCGGACATTGTTTCAAAATATTTTAAGAATGAAATATTTGGAGAAAAGCGGTGGGGAAAATTGCTAAAGGACTTACGGGACAAAATTGCTCATTTTGACTTTGTAAGATATAATTATAAAGGAACCGAGGTAATACAAGAGACACTACTTGATTGGCCGACACTGAGGGGACTAACTTATGACAGGTTTTGCCAAGACATCGAGAATAATGTTTTCTCAATGCTGACTGAGATATCATCAGTGATTTATCAATTGCCGTGGAAAAGTGGGCAATACAAAGATGACTTGTGGGACAAAGAAATCAGCCGCTAACAAAAGCTATACGTCATGGCGGCACTTTGGATAATTAATTTTCTAAATTTCGGTGTGCCGTCACACCTTATAGCCAGACGTTGGTGGTAATGCCATAATGAAAATTCAACTACTAATATTGACCCTTCTCACAATTGGTTGTTCAAGCTTTGAGCAGAACGACTTCATTGAAGACAAGGACGTAGGCAAAACAACCAAAGGAACTATTATTTATAAATTATATCAGACCGGCATTGATAATTACCGCTATGAGTTCTATTCGGTGAACAATAAGGACACGACTGACCTTTTTCAAACATACTTGAATGACGGGACCTATAAGGGAATAAGATTTATCGTTCAAGAGACTAGAGACACCATTAAGATAAAGTCGACACGAGACTTAGGACAATTAACGAAAAAAATAGACGGACGAATTTTCCTATTTCTAAAAAAGATTGACCCTTTTTCAAACTTGGGCGCTACAGCTTACGGAGAATCTGGCAAGGTCGGTCAGCTAATGTTGTATAACGACAGTATAAGCAGTCTCACAGACTTGGAGATTTCAATTCACAGAAAGGTGTGGGATCAAGAGTATGTCCGTGTAGTGACAAGCGACTTGAAGAAGAATGATATAAAGGGGTTTACATTTATCGTAAAGTACCCGAGTAGAAGTGCCGACTACTACTTAGTAAGACTGGGACAAGTATCGGAAGAAGAGCTTCTAACTATTGCCTTCTACAGAATTGACAACAAGACCGGCAAAATTGACAAGGTCATTGAGTGACTTCGATTAAAGACCCGGTAATGGCACTACCACCAACAAAAATGTATAATCCATGGCGCTGATAAGGATGACATTTTTTTTCTCAGCGCCACGGCTTATACATAAACGTTAGCGCTAATTGCTTGTGGACAATGAGGACCATACTACTAACAACACCTATATTATTATTCATTTTTTTGTCGTGCGACAATGAAGCAAAAACCTACGACAAAGATCTGGACAGTACACCAGTGGATAGTATACTTCTGGACAATACGTCATTGGTGGCCAATAAACTTCTTGGTCAATGTAAAAACTCCTGGACCCGGCAACTTCATCTGCACCAACGTTAGCTACAATCAATATTATTCGAAGATAGGAAAAACAAGAAATACGAAAGGACACGAAGGATACTCTGCGTTACACAGAGCGATTTTCTCTGTAACGCTGTTGTTCCTTGGTGTCCTGTTTTTTTAAAAACGGGTGTGCATTCTTGCTGCGCCTTACACACAATCCTGCAACCTACTCTATAAAACCCCACATGCAGGAGAATGCACAACCCGTATATCTATATACTTAGCTTATTATTCTGCGCTACCCATGATTCTCAACAATACAATGCGGGCGTTGAGATAGTCATACACCGCTTCGAGGTAATTGGACTGTGCCGTGGTGAGGGCAAGTTCTGCATCGGTCAGTTCAAGGCGTGATGCTATGCCGCTCTTATAGCGATATTGAATAATGTTATAGCTGAGTTGTGCTGTCTCTTTTACGATGGCAGTATTCTGCAGTCGCAGGATTGTCTCCTGGTTTTGAGCAAGCGCTTCGTGTACGCTGGCACGCAATTGCTCGTGCGCATAGCGCAACGTTAAACCGGATTGCTCTTTGCTATAATTAGCCTGCTTTACTTTTGCCTGTGTGCTGAAACCGGTAAAGAGCGGAATGGACAACTGAAGTCCTACATACGAAGATGTTGGATAGTATGCGTTGCCATATTCAAAACTATTGGTTTGTGATTGCACCTGGTATTGTGCTATAGCAGACAGTACCGGCTTGCGCAACGCATGGGCTGAGCGCACGCCCTGGTGACTGATTTGCTCCTGAAGTGCCAGCACCTGGAAATCCGGGTTGTTGGCTTTTGCTTCATTATATACTTGTTCTTCGGAAGGCAATGTTCCGGGAGCAGGTACTACCAGTGAATCGGTAAGTACTATATCACGGAGAGAATCGATACCAATCAGTGCCTTCAACTGGAGCTTGCTGGTTTCAACAGCATACGAAAGTTTTACCAGGTCTGGCTCGAGGTTCTTCACCGAAGTATAGGCGCGAAGTGTATCTACGCGAAGTCCTTTTCCCTGCAGCAGCAACGAACGTGAATCGAGCAACACGCGCTTGTTACGATTTATACTCTCCTGCTGTAACTTGATTCGCTCGTTCAACACGAGTATACGCAGGTATGTTTGCTTCACCAGAGTTTGTACACCAAGCTGTTTACCACGCGATGCAGCGCGACTCTCCTGCTCCTGCAGGCGTGCCCGTTGCAACGATGGATAGGCCAACGGATTATACAGCGGCTGTACCGCTGCTATAGCAGCACCCAGCTGATCTTCTCCGCCAAATCTTCCATAGGGAATTTTACCTTCGGCAGTAGTCTCGCCAAAACCAAAAAACGGTGTTAACTGAAAATAGTGATTGGCTTGTGCATTAACACTGATGGAAGGTAAATAGAGACTTCGTGCAACCACACGTTGTTGTTGAGACTTCTCAATCTCCAGTGCACTGGCTTTCAGTTCAGGGTTGGATGATACCGCCAGCGTGATAGCATCTTGCAACGACAGCTCCTGCTGCTGCGCACTCACGGGTATATATACCAGTGAGGCGAGCGCAAAAACTATATAACGATAATATATGCGTGATTTCATAGGGGTTAAGCTATAACAGCTTGTTCTTTATTGATTTCTGATACATGGTTGCCTTCATCCTTTACTTTGTGCACATGCGCACGTGAGAAGTATGAATACACCGAAGGAATAACATAGAGCGTAAGTATACCGGCGAAGATCAGTCCGCCAACCACCGCTATACCGAGCGATGTACGGCTACCGGATGATGTACCCAACGACAGGGCTATGGGCAGCGTACCGAAGATCATGGCGAGGGTGGTCATCAGGATCGGACGGAAACGTGATGCAGCAGCTGCAAGCACGGCATCGCGAACCGAAAGTCCTTCTTCCTTACGCTGGTTGGCAAACTCTACAATGAGGATACCATTCTTGGTAATCAGACCGATCAGCATAATGATACCGATCTCACTGAATACGTTGATCGACTGACCGGTGATCCACAGACTCAGCAATGCACCTGTAAGCGCCATGGGCACGGTGAGCAGAATGATGAACGGATCGATGAGACTTTCAAATTGTGCCGCAAGCACAAGGTATATCAATATGATCGCAAAGATCGCGACTTTGTCCGGCAAGCGCAGTGGTGAAACCGGCAGGCAGTACATTCTTCGTAATACCATCCATCTCCTGGATCGCCTCTCCTAAGCTTACACCGGGAGCAGGCGTTGCCGAGATTGTTACACTATACGATTGATTGTATCTATATATAGCCGGAGGACTCACACTTTCCTTCATTGTAACCAGGTTGTCCAATGACACCATCTCTCCGTTTTCGGCACGCAGGAATAATGAGTGCAGGTCAGACGGAGCAGAACGTTCTTCGCGATCGAGCTGTCCGATTACTTCATACTGACGGTCGTTGTATATAAAGTATCCGTAGCGTCTTCCGCTCAAGGCCAGTTGCAACGTGCGGCCTATCTCTTGTGTAGATATACCGGCCTGCGCTGCACGCTGACGATCGATGGATATACCAATCTCCGGACGGTTGATTTTAAAGTCAGGATCCTGAAAGCTCAGTTTTTTACTTTGATATACTTGTCCCATCAGCTTCGGCATTACCTCTATGAGACTTGGCAGATCGGGTGCCTGCACTACATATTGCAGCGGCTGAGAACTTGAGAAACCTCCGATGGTTGGTATCTGGATCGGAATCATAATTACATTTCTGAATCGTCCGGATGCTGCCACCAGTTTTTCATATACCTGTTGTTGTGTAAGTCCACTTTCGCGTTCATGCGGATCTTTGAGGAATATCCATTGGAAACCTCCGTTCACCGGTTGCACCAGTGTACCAACAGAAGCTGCTATACCGGCATACGTTCTGTTACCATTGAGATCCGGTATAGAATCGGATACATAGTTGTTGATCTCCTTCATGGTCTGCTCCATACTTTCGTATGATGTTCCTTCGGGAGCAATGACAGCCAGACCAACCATGGAGCGATCTTCCAGCGGAGCCAGTTCAGAAGGCAGCTTTGGTAACAGATACCATGCTACACCGAAAGAAAATAACAACAATACAAAACCCATCCAGCGTATTTTGAAAAATGCATGGAGTGATTTTTCATACGCGCGGTTCAAGGCTTCAAACCATGGTTCTGTTTTACGGTATAGCCATCCGTGTGATGCACCGGCTTTGAGTAAGTATGCACTCATCATCGGAGAAAGTGTAAGCGCTACGAAAGCCGAGATCAATACAGAACCTGCTACTACGATGGCAAATTCCTTGAACAATCTTCCTGTTATACCACCTAAGAAAAGTATAGGAAGGAAAACGGCCGCCAGCGTTACGGTTGTAGAGATCACGGCAAAGTATATTTCATCAGAACCTTTGCGCGCTGCCTCCAGCGGCTTCATGCCTTTTTCAATTTTTGCATATATATTTTCAAGTACCACAATCGCATCATCCACCACCAGACCAATGGCCAGCACCAATCCCAGCAAGGTTAATACGTTGATGGAGAAGTCGGCTATATACATGATGAAGAATGCGGAGATGATGGACACCGGTATCGCTACCAGCGGTATCAACGTACTGCGCCAGTCGCGCAGGAATATAAAGATGATCAAGGCTACGAGTACGAACGCGAGGATCAGCGTTTCCTCTACTTCCGTCAGTGAGTTACGAACCGGTACCGTAAAATCTTTTCCAAGCGAAATGATATAGTCATCAGGAGCATTCTTAACGATCTCATCAAAACGTTCCTTGAACTCATCAACGATCGCGAGTGAGTTGGCACCACGCTGTGGCTGTACGCCCGTACCGACACCATAACGTGCCGTAGGACCTTCGCCTACAATCATGGCAGTTCGTTCATTCTGTGAAGACATGATCGCAGTGCCTATATCTTTGAAGCGTACGATCGCTCCTTCCTTCTGCACAATAATCATGTTGTTGAAGTCATCTTCTGTTACCAGTCTTCCCTGTGTACGCAGTGTTACTTCGGTATTCTCACCTTCTATACGGCCGCTGGGTAAATCTACGTTCTCACGTTGCAGCGCAGCCTGTACATCGGCCGGTGTTAAATTATAGGATGCAAGTTTGAGCGGATCCATGCGTAAGCGCATTGCACGTTTACGACCGGCATACGAGTCAACAAGGCGCACACCGGGTATAGATTGAAGACGCTCCTTGATATTTATATTCACGAAGTCAGTTATATCTTCCAGACTCCGGGTATCACTTTGTACAGTCAAGAACACGAGGAACTCAGCAGGACCAGACTTCTCTACGATGGTAGGTTCTATATCGGCTGGTAATTGCTGGCGTGATTTGGACACTTTATCGCGTACGTCATTGGCAGCTGCTTCAAGGTCGGCATCGAGGTTAAACTCTACCGTAATGATACTTACTTGCTCGCGCGATACAGATGACATAGCGCGTATACCATTGGCTTCGGCTACTGCTTCTTCCAGTGGTTTGGTTACTTGTGATGCGATGATATCCGCGCTGGCGCCGGGGTATACCGTTGTAACCATAACAATAGGCGAATCGGTAACGGGATATTCGCGGGTGCCGAGGAAGGTATAGCCAACGATACCAAAGAGTATCAGCAGCACCGACATAACCCCTGCCAGTACTGGCCGGGATATACTTATTTGAGAAATTGCACTCATGAAATATAGAATTGAATTTTCATTGGAAAGAATAATGGGTTGCTATAGTATGTCATTTTACAGAGACTAACTGAACTGGTGCACCAGGACCAAGACGCAACAGGTTGCTCACGATAACCGTATCACCCTGGTGTAAGCCTTCGGTAATTTCTACCGTGCTGGCACTGCGTTGTCCTATAGATACCGGCAGCGCTTCTGCTTTATGATTGCGTGCTACAAATACGGAGTAGCCGTTGGTTGAAGGTATCAAAGCCTGTGATGCAACGGTAAGGGCACCCGCAGATGTATTCAATGACAGATTCAGTCTTGCACTTTGTCCCGGTAAAAGTTTACCATCGGGATTGGCAGTAACACCTCTCACCAAAAGTGTACGTGTATCCTGGTTGAGACTTGCACCGCGCGCTACTACTTTTGTCTTGTATTGTTTTTGATCACCAATGATGGTGAAGGTTTGTTCGCTTCCCGGTTGAATTACATTGGTATATTTCTCAGGAACAGAGAACTCCACTTTTACGACACTGTTGTCTTCTATATCGGTAAGTACAGTATTAACCGACACGATGGCACCCGGGTGAGTATTGATCATACCGATCTGTCCGTCAAACGGAGCAACGATTCTTGTTTTGCTGATCGTTACTTCGAGTTCGCGGATCTGTGCCTGCAATACATTGAGGTTGGTAGAAGCTTCATCGTAATCCTGCTGCGGTATAGCTTCTTTCTCGATCAGGTCTTTCAGGCGCGTCTCGTTTAACTTCGCCAGTTTCTCCTGCTGGCGGTAGCGTTCCAGTTGAGCCTGCAGGTCGGCATCATCAAGCTGGAAGAGCAGCGTACCTTGCTTTACTTTGCTTCCTTCTTTTACATTTACGCGTACTACCTTGCGGGTAAGTTCACTCACTATATCTACCTGTTGATTCGCTATAACGGTGCCGGTAACTTCGAGTTCATCGCGTACTACACCCGGTTGTACAACTACTCCATCTACGGGTACACCGGTAGGTACAGCTGCATTTTTAGATTCAGTTTTCAAATCCTCTGCTTTGGAGGAACACGCTGCGATTACCGCTGCCAGCAATGCAGAGCCAGCTACTGATAAAGCGAAGGTGCGTAGTCGTTGTTTGTTTAACACTTTCATATACTTGGGGTTTACATTTATTGATATATTTAAGTTTTTCGATACGTTTTTGAGTACGGGGTTTCGGTTAAAATTCATAATCAGGTATTCTTATTTATTGAAATATTTAAATTTTTCGATTAATGACCAGAAAAAAATTACTCGGTTTTCAATGACTGAAGGAACGCTATATATTCGTCCATCACTTCATTGTTAAGTTTATACTTCACATTCCGTCCTTCCTTCTCTCCTACAATGATCTCGCTATCGGTCAGTTGTTTGAGGTGGTGGCAGATCGAAGGTTGTGCGAGATCGATAATATCGGTTATCTCTACACAGTACAGGCAATCGTTCCGTTTTTTTATCTCCTTTAAAATGAGTAACCGGTTCGGGTCAGCAAGCGCCTTTGATATCCTCCCTGCTTTTTTAGCATTCATGGTGGTGGAAGCCTGGTCAATCATTCTATTGATACATTTAAATTATTCGATATAACGGAAAAGTCCGATTTTCGTTCTGGTACATACTACTACATAGGCGTTTTTTAAAAAGTTTCTGATCAACTATAAATATTTTCGAAAATAAATGCGGCAAGCCGTCCGACTATCGCATTGCTCCTCTTTTGGAGACTTGAAACTTTATTGACATCTCGCTGTCTTCTATCACTTTAGAATTCTATATTAATAGTCTATGGATACTTCTTCTGATACTTCCGGGCTTCGTGTTATCATTACCGGTGTAACCGGCATGGTGGGCGAAGGTGTACTGCATGAATGCCTGCATCATCCTCAGGTTGAAGCGGTTCTCGTCATCAACCGGAAACCTTGTGGCGTTACGCATCCGAAATTAAAAGAGATCATTCACCAGGACTTCTATACTATAACACCGCTCGCTCATGAACTTGCACGTTACAACGCCTGCTTCTTTTGCCTCGGTATATCTTCCATCGGCATGAAGGAGGAAGATTATTTTCGCGTTACCTATACCCTGACGCTACATTTTGCCCGTGTACTGTGCGATCTTAATCCGGATATGACCTTCGCTTACGTTTCCGGTGCCAGCACCGACAGCAGTGAACAAGGAAGAAGCATGTGGGCCCGTGTGAAAGGTAAAACCGAAAATGACCTCTTCAGACTTCCGTTCAAACAAGTATATGCTTTTCGGCCAGGCTATATACACCCCACGCCCGGCTTAAAGAATGCCCACACCTTCTATAAATATATACAGTGGCTCTATAAACCACTCCGTGCATTGTTTCCGAATGCTGTGTCAACCTTGCATGAAGTGGGTTACGCCATGATCAATGCCGCCCTGTATGGTTACCGTAAAAAGATACTGGAGGTAAAGGACATTAATATACTGGCTCAACCACTCCGATAGTGTACAGTATATATATACTTTGGTACTCAACAGATTAACACATTCCGCTGCACACATCACCCTGTATATAGTGTCAATCTGTTATACCGTTTACGGTTGCATACCCACGGCTATGCTTCCACTTCCTTCGGGAAACCGGTGGATACCGTTGTCTCTTTCCACAGTTCCATTTCGCGCTTCAGGTCTTCCATCTTCTGAGAAGCCATCGCATAGGCATCGGCACCGAGTAATAAATGGAGAGGAGCCCGATCTGCTTTGGCAGCAGTGATTAATGCATCCGCTGCTTTATCCGGATCTCCCTCCTGGTTTCCATCCACTGTATTCTGGTGAAGCGTCTGCGATGCGCGAACACTTTTATATTCATCAATGGGATTGGCCGGTGTTCCGAGGGAACCTGCAGAAAGGAAATTCGTTCTGAAATATCCCGGCTCTACAACGGTTACATCTATACCAAACTCCTGTGCTTCCTGTGCCAGTGATTCAGTAAGACCAGACACGGCAAATTTAGTGGCACAGTATATTCCCCATCCCGGAAAATTACCGGTGAAACCTCCGATGGATGATATATTGAATATATGGCCGGAGCGTTGCTTACGCAGATGCGGCATTGCTTTTCTTACTACGTGCAGCAGACCGAATACATTTACTTCAAAGTTATTGCGTACTTCTTCTGCACTCAGTTCTTCTATACCGCCCACTTGTCCGTAGCCCGCATTGTTTACCACTACATCGAGACGACCGAAATGGCTGATCGTTTCTGCAATGGCTTTCTCTACGCTGGCTTCTGATACTATATCTACTGCGAGTGGCAGGAAGTTATCACTGCGCTTACCTATAGCGTTACTAAGGTCTTCAAGCTTACGAGATGTAGCGGCTACCTGGTAGCCTTGTTGGAGTAACTTTTTTACGATAGAGAGTCCAAGTCCTTTGGAAGCTCCCGTTACAAACCATACTTTTTTGGTTTTCATACGTTGATTATTTATAGGGGTTACATGAAATTTACCCGGAAATCATTTATACAGCTAACCGGTATATATCTTGCGCTGCCTGTATTTCGTTTCCGTTTACATTACAAAAGTATAGCGGTTTAAGCCCCTGGCGATTGCGGCATTCAAACCAATGCTTGTACAATTCAAACAATTATAAAAGGATATTGATTGATGTTTGAATTTCGAAAGGTTCGTCAAACCGATCGTTCGATCGGAAACACAACAGGACTCTATATATGAAGAAAACCCTATAATATGTTGCCGTAGTTCTACAGCTTTGGCGTGCTACGTAACGATACTGACGTCAATCGCGTTCTTTATACTGGCACGACATTTCTATACCGCATACCATTATACTATAACGAAATGCTTATGACCAGCTCGCTTATCTCCTATAATCAACAGGCACAAGAGGAACTTGCCCGCTGGCAAAAACGAATGCAGCAGAAGCCTTCATTTTTAAACAGACTTTCCAAGCAAACACAAAACCGCATCAACCGCGTCATTCCGGAGAAAGTACATACGGCCATCACTTCCGGCATCAAGCAGATGACACGTGCGCTGATCTTTGGTGTTGGATTGTCCACTCCGCATCCTATACCGGATATGTCACTGGCCGATCGAGAAAATAGAGTACGCGATATTATTCGGGCACATCGGAACACTGCTACAGCAGAAGGTGCTATTACCGGTGCCGGTGGTCTATTGCTGGGACTAGCCGACTTCCCGATATGGCTCGGTATAAAAATGAAAATGTTATTTGAGATCGCGGCTGCATACGGCATTGATACCCGAGACTATAAAGAACGTATATACCTGTTGCATATATTTCAATTAACATTCTCCAGCCAGCAACATCGTAACAGAATATATAGTCAACTGGTGAGCTGGAAAGATGATGTGTTCCTTTTACCGGCCGACATTCATCAATTCGACTGGCGTTCGTTTCAGCAAGAATACCGCGACTATATTGACATCGCTAAATTACTTCAGCTCGTGCCCGGTATTGGCGCAGTGGTGGGTGCGTATGTGAATCACCGGCTTACAGAGAAGCTCGGCCAGTACGCCATGAATGCTTACCGCATGAGAACGCTGCCGCTTTAATACTGCTTCAGAATTTATTCAGAATCATCATACACTTTTACAAAAACTATTTCAAGCCTGGTGAAACGAAGTTTATCGGTTTGCTGCTATATTTATTGAAGCTCACGTCTGCAGTATATGAAAGTGTTAATTGTTGAAGATGAGACTGAACTGTCCCAAAGCATTGCTAAATTTTTAAGCTCTGAAGCCTTTATCTGCGAGCAGGCGCACACGTACGATACTGCCCTCGACAAAATCTGCATGCATGACTATGATTGTATCTTACTCGACATTTCGCTACCCGATGGCACCGGCCTGCAATTGCTGGAAAAGTTAAAGGCACTGAAAAAGAACCATGGTGTAATTATAGTCTCCGCTAAAAATTCGATCGATGATAAAATCAGCGGACTGAACCTGGGCGCTGACGACTACCTCGCCAAACCCTTTCACATGGCAGAACTTGCCGCGCGTGTACAGGCCGTTGTACGCAGAAGAAATTTTAACGGCAGCAACATTCTTGAGTTCCAGGAGATCAGGGTCGATACCGATGCATTTACCGTACAAGTGTCGGGTAAAATAGTTGCGCTTACGCGGAAAGAATACGAGTTACTGATCTTCCTGCTGTCCAATAAAAACAAAGTAATCTCCAAGAACGCTATCGCTGAACATCTTACCGGTGATGCCGCCGAGGTAATGGACAACTTCGATTTTATCTATGCCCACATGAAGAATCTGAAGAAAAAACTGGCTGATGCCGGGGGACAGGACTATATCAAGACAGTATACGGGCTGGGCTATAAATTTACAGCATGAGGTTACTGAACGTAAGCTTAAAACGTTTCCTATACTATTCGCTGCTGCTGGTGCTGATCGGCATCCCGGCATCCTTCCTTTCCATTCGTGATATACTGGAAGAAGAGGTAGACACGGTGCTTCACTTGCAGCGCGAGGAGTTTGTAAATCACATCCACAACTTCGAATACCTGGATGATCTCGATGTTGACTTGCGTGTGTTTGATGAACTTGCCTACAACCTGAACATTGAACCCGTAGCGAAATATCAGCCGGGAGAAACTTACCGAACGATCTCGCTATACGATAGTCTGTATGAGGAAGTAAAGCCGTACCGCGAAGCAACGTCTTACTTTGTTGTTAAAGACAAAGCCTATAAACTTATTCTTCGCACATCGCTTGTGGAAAGTGAAGACCTTGTCATCGTAATCAGCCTGGTGCAGGCTATATTAATTATACTGTTGCTGGGCGGTTTTATACTCATCAACCGCTCGCTGTCTCAAAAAATCTGGAACCCGTTCTATAAGACACTGTCCAAATTGAAAGCTTATGAGCTGGACCGGAAAGAACCGTTTCCATACGAGGAAACAAACATTGCTGAGTTCGATGACCTGAACACAGCCATCCGCTCACTCACGAATAAGAACCGCGAAGTGTTTCAGCAGCAAAAAGAATTTATAGAGAACGCCTCGCACGAACTCCAGACACCACTTGCTATCTTTCAGTCGAAACTTGATCTGCTCATCCAGGACGATGCCCTTACGGAGGAGCAGGCAGTTCTGGTAAACGATCTTATCAACACGAATCAGCGTCTTTCAAAACTCAATAAAAGTTTATTACTGCTGTCCAAAATCGAAAACCAGCAGTTTATTGACAAAGAAGATATTGATGTAACGCAACTTCTTCGCGATTCGATTTCAAATTACCAGTCGCTAACAGCCAGCGGGGATACGAATATACTTCAGGCTTCACCCTATATACTTCATGGCAATAAAACGTTAACCGACATACTCATCAACAATTTGGTTCGTAACGCATTTCAACACACCGTGCATTACGACCAAATCAGAATATCCCTCAACAACGGTATACTCTCCTTCCAAAATCCGGGAGAACCTATTAAAGACGGAGGTGATAAAATATTCGAGCGGTTCTATAAAGAGAGCAGCCTGAAGAGCAGCACCGGGCTCGGTTTATCTATTGTTAAAAAAATCTGTGACTTATCCGGGTATACGCTTACGTATATATACCGAGACGGAGTTCATTTTTTTACGGTAAAGTTCTGATTTCAGATTTTATTCAGAATCATTTGTTTGATTTGAGTCGAAATATATACTCAAATCATGCCTGCTTCTTTTTCAAAAGCAAATCCCTGGAAATATATACACCACGGACGTTTCAGTAACGTAATCCTACTGATGAAGATCGTCATTTTCATCTCCATGATTACCCGTGCCATATTTCTTCTTTACGCTTTCCCGGAGGTCGACATTACCTTCACAACACTGGCCGGTATATTTGTTATCGGCTTTTTTTATGACGTTGTAAATGCATGCTACTTTAGTATACCACTCCTGATATATACGTGGCTTGTTCCCGAAAGTCAATACACCAAAAAATGGAATCGGTATACACTTTACGGATTGTTCTTCATGCTCACCTACATTCTTCTGTTCAACGCTATTGCCGAATGGTTCTTCTGGGAAGAATTCAATACACGATTTAATTTCATTGCCGTTGATTACCTCGTATATACTACTGAAGTATTAGGGAATATACAGGAGTCTTACCCGATCGGCTGGATCATTGGCGGCATTACGCTGGCGTGTGCCATGCTGGTATACCGCACTACCGATCACATCTGTACATATGATGTGCAGCCGATGGGGTTTGGTAAAAGAAGTTCGATCGCGGCAGGATTTATAGTATTACCAGTATTCTTTTTCTTTACCATTACCACGCGCCTGCATCATTTCAGCAGCAATGCATACGCAAATGAATTAGCCGGTAACGGTATGTACGAACTCTTTGCTGCTTATCGAAATAACGAATTGAGCTATGACCAGTTTTATAAAAAGATAAAGTGTGAAGATTCCTTCAGGGAAATAAAAAAGTTATTGAAGACTTCGGAGACAGCCTATATATCCGACAAACCGTTTGATATTACGCGCGTTGTGAAGCATGTCGGTCCGGAGAAAAAACTAAATGTAGTATTAATCTCCGTTGAAAGTCTCAGTGCCGACTTCATGAGCACCTTTGGTAACACCAGGGGTATAACACCATTTCTCGATTCACTCGCCTCGCACAGTTTATTCTTCACACAGCTATATGCCACCGGCACGCGCACCGTACGCGGACTTGAGGCACTCTCGTTATGTGTGCCGCCAACACCGGGTCAATCAATCGTAAGGAGGCCTAACAACGAGCATCTTTTTACCATGGGAAAAGTATTCGAAGAGAAAGGATATGAAAGTAAATTTATATACGGTGGCTATGGATACTTTGATAACATGGGATATTTCTTCGGCAACAATGAATACGAAGTTGTCGATCGTAACCAGTTAAAAGATGATGAGATCGACTATGAAAATATATGGGGTGTAGCCGATGAAAATCTTTTTACGCTTGCCGAAAAAGAGATCGAGCGCACCGTTGCTTCCGGTAAGCCGGTGTTTGCCCATGTCATGACTACATCCAACCATCGCCCGTTCACCTACCCTGACGGACGCATTGATATACCTTCCAGCACCGGTCGCGATGGTGCCGTGAAATATACCGACTACGCCATCGGTAAATTTATTCGCGCGTGTTCACGTAAGCCCTGGTTCAACAACACGATGTTTGTGATCATTGCCGATCATTGTGCATCGAGTGCCGGTAAAACAGAATTGCCTATTCATAAATATCATATACCACTGTTGATATATTCGCCTGCCAACATACAACCAGCCCGTATGGATCGGTTAATGAGCCAGATTGATCTTGGCCCCACCCTACTCGGTCTTCTCAATTTCTCCTATACCAGCAAGTTTTACGGCTACGATATATTTTCACTTGAGCCGGGACGCGAACGCGCCTTCATCAGCACCTATCAAAGTCTGGGATATGTAAAGAATAATAAACTGATTGTACTGTCTCCCCAACAAAAGCTCGATACGTACCAGGTGAGCATTGACGGAAACCTGCAGCACCAGGAAGGCAACGACCCTGCCCTGACGCGTGAAGCTATATCGTGGTATCAGTCCGCAAGCTATGCCTTTAGTAATGGGCTTATGCGCTGACGTATAGAACAACGCTTTCTATCCCTATTGATATCCCAAATGAAAAACCTTCTTTCTCCCCGAACAGTACAAAGTCCAAGGCGTATTATAATGTGCTTGGTGATCCTGTTGCTATATACCGCCGCAGCATACGCGCAGTTGAACCAGCAAAATATAGTATGCCATGCGGATACGTTGAGTACACCCAAAATAAAAAAGTCGGTCTGGAAGCAAACACCCTATATACCGCTTACGCTGATATCGCTGGGCGCACTGGGCACATTGGACAATCGCATCATCGACTCGAAAGAAATTCGAGAAGAACGGAATGAATATACTCCGCACTTCCATCACAATGCAGATAACTACCTGCAGTTCGCGCCCATCATAGCCGTGTACGGATTGAATGCATGTGGCATCAAAGGAAAAAATTCATTTGCCAACCGAACCGCCATACTTGTAAAAGCTGAAGTGATGGTAGCGGCCGTTACGTTTTCACTGAAAAAGATAACGGCTGTGCCGCGGCCTGACTCAGGACAACCGACATCGTTCCCTTCCGGACATACTGCCGAAGCATTTGCTGCAGCTACATTCATGGCGAAAGAGTATGGCGACCAAAGTATATGGTATCCCATCGGAGCCTATACAGTTGCTACCGGAATTGGTGCCATGCGGGTTCTGAACAACCGCCATTGGGTATCTGATGTGCTCGCGGGAGCCGGTATTGGCATCCTGGCAACCGAAGTTGCTTACCTGACGCACCAGCATAAATGGACAAAAAAGAAACGAAATGCGATTATTACCCCGGCCTACACCAGCGGTGCAGCCGGGCTATATATGCGCTATACATTATAAACTCCGGTTGGACATGACATTACCTGATTCGCAAAAATGCACTCCTGCCGGTAAAAACACAGATTCTGGCCTGTTCTTTGCCTTAAAAGGACAGCCGCGGAAGTAACCCGAAACTTTTTCACATGGTGTACACACTATTCATGCACAAAACCAGTTATGGCACATGTACTTTTCGGCACGTGTTTTCGCTTTTTCTATTACTAAATGATGCGTAACTTGAAGTTGTATAAGTCCCGGATTCAGCAACACTATATGAAATATCAACCCCTGGCCTTACTTATAGGGCTATCCTTCTCTTTTCAGATATGTACTGGTCAGATCAACCAGAAAAGACATGAGACTGTTGATCTGGGAATTGCCGATCAAAAAGTAAAACGCAAAAACGCACTTTTTCATGCTGCCAAATTACCGGTCACGCTCATCGGACTGGGTATATATGCTACCGCGGATCACACCGTAATTAACCGCTATGAAGTACGTGAAGAACGGAACGAGCACATGCCGAACTTCCACAGTACAGTTGATAATTATTTGATGCATGCACCGGTGGCTGTAGTATATGGTCTTAACCTCGCAGGTGTTAAAGGCAAACACGATTTCAGAAACCGAACACTGCTGCTGGTGAAATCAGAATTGATCATGGCGGCACTGACATTCTCTGTAAAGCAATTCACACAGGTTACACGTCCTGACGACAGTAATAATTACTCCTTCCCTTCCGGTCACACTGCGCAGGCTTTTGCTACGGCAACATTCCTCTCAAAAGAATACGGAGAACAAAGTATATGGTATAGCGTAGGTGCCTACAGCATGGCAACTACCGTAGGCGTGATGCGCGTACTCAACAATCGCCACTGGGTGTCCGATGTACTGGCCGGAGCCGGTATCGGTATACTTTCCACCAACCTTGCCTATCTCTCGCACCGCTACAAGTGGAAAAACAAAAACAGCGACCTGACGGTGATCCCCATGTACACCAATGGCCCCGGCATATACCTTGGCTATACGTTGAATTAGCGGCGAGCTTCCAGCTACCAGCTGCCAGTTTGATTTTCGGAAAGTATATATTTAACTACCAATATCGAAAACCAAAGCTTCATCACGAAACTCGCAGCACACAACTCGAAGCTAACTATATATTTACCAGCGCCTCAATCACCATTTCACCGCCCTCTTCCTGCAGCCAGAAGCCAGCCACCAGCAGCTCTTCACTCGAAACTCGCAGCTCAAAGCTCACAGCTATTTCAAGCGCCTAGGCCTACCGTTGTAAAACAATACAATGTTGAAACATTCATAAAAATAACGCGTCTTGCGGGGAGTGTTTGGGCAAATAATATTACATACCGTCTGCTCTTTCTGTACAATTCACTATCTTTAATTACTCCGCTAAAAAGTTGTTACGTCTGCTGTTGTTATATCTTTTTTAGTCTGTAACCACAAAGGCCATGAAAAAAGTTTTGTTAGTTGATGATGACCAGGTGTGCAACCTGATCAGCAAGAAGACACTTCAACGCATGGGTATTGTAAATGAAGTGCATACTGCTTTGAATGGTGAAGAAGCAATCAATTTGCTGAACGATTATTTTCAGGGAGCGCTCTCGCTACCCGATGTAATACTCCTCGACCTGAATATGCCGATTATGGATGGCTTCAGTTTTATTGAAGCTTTTAAAAAGCTCAACATCCCGAATAAAGATTCGATGCGGATCGTAATTGTCAGCTCCTCTCAAAATCCGAATGATGTACGCAAAGCCAAAGAACTGGGTGTAACGGCTTTTCTTACCAAGCCCGTAACCGAGACCAACCTGCGTACGGCTTTTGAAGAGTTTATCAACCGATAACTATATATACTTCAGCTAAACTATACAACTTTGGCAGCGCGTGCTTTCTGAAGCTCTTCCTGCAATATATGGATCGCCTCGTTGCAGGCGCTATAAAAACGATCGCGAACATCATCCGGAAATATAGCACCTACTTCGAACGTTGATTTCATTTCATCTTTTACCACTGCCAGTATATCGGATAATGGCTTATAGCTGATCACACTCACCGTTGTTTTACTCTTGTGGACAACGGCACGAAACATCTCGGCATCTTTGGCAGCCAATGAATTTTCGAAAACAAGTTTGAGCTCCTCCAGGTTTTGAATGAATTGTCCGATCAGCTCACATTTAAATTCCGCATTGCCTTCCGTATATAGATCAAGCTGACTCGTAACAGTATTTTCAGATGCCTTCGTTTCTTCCTTCAAAGCATATTTACTGATAATGCGTTGCAGATCGCCGGGATGAAAAGGCTTGCTCATATAGTCAGACATACCGGTGGTTAAAACCTTGCTGCGCATTTCAATCATGGCTGATGCCGTAAGCGCGATGATCGGTATATTCTGAAAGTATGGATCATCCATCGAACGTATAGCACGCGTGGCCTCATAGCCATTCATTACCGGCATCTGCAGATCCATCAACACAAGATCGTAGCGTTTCTCTTTGATCAGTTCTACGGCTTCTTTACCATTGTTGGCCACAACGGTATGGATACCCCAATTCTGAAGAAAGTTCATCGCCACCATCTGGTTTACACGGTTATCTTCCACCAGCAATACACGAATGGAACGCTCCCGTAATATAGTTGCCAAGTCGTTAACCGTTGTACCTTCTGCAGGCTTCTGTCCTTCTTCCAGCGTGAGCGTAAAAAAGAAACTCGATCCTTCACCGGATATACTATCAACAGCTATATCACTTCCCATCAGGTTAATCAGCCTGCGCGTGATGGTGAGTCCCAAACCCGTGCCGCCATACTCGCGTGTAATATTGTTACCGGCTTGCGAGAAGCTGTCAAATATAGTATGGATCCTATCAGCAGGTATACCTATACCGGTGTCAGTAACGGTACAGCGGAATGTTACAAGTGTACCTTCGCGTTTCAGCTGTTCAATCACTAACCGCACCTCGCCCTCTTCGGTAAACTTCACGGCATTTCCCAACAGGTTGGTAATGATCTGAACAATGCGAACGGAATCACCTTTGAGATACTGCGGCAATGTGCTATCAAAGAATGCCTGTACTTTTACATTCTTCCCGGAGACACGATGTTCCATCATACTCACGGTTCGCTGAACAATTTCCTTCAGATCAAAATCAACGTTCTCAATTTCAATCTTGTTCGCTTCAATCTTGCTGAAGTCCAGTATATCATTAATAATGGTAAGCAGATTTTCTCCGGAGAACTTCAGCAGCTTCAGGTTCTCCTGTTGCTTCAGCGTAAGTTTATCTTCGAGTAAAAGATTGGTGAGACCGATGATCGCATTCATGGGCGTTCGTATTTCATGACTGATCATACTCAGAAAATCACTCTTGATGCGCGTGGCGTTCTCGGCTTTTTCCTTCGCTTCCTGCAGTGCGCGTTCGGCATGCCTGCGCTGCGTAATATCACGCGCCACAACGCTTACCTTATGCGCATATTTACCTTCGAAGAACATTCGTACGTTTTGTCCCACCCACAGGTCACTGTTTTTTCCACGCATCCTGAATTCGCGGTAACTAACTTCTCTGCATTCCCGGAGCTGATCCCGATAAAACTGTATAGTATCGGCACGATCGTCTTCGTATACAAGCTCCCAATACGGTTTACCCAATAATTCATCTTTGCTATAGCCGCTGTGTACTTCCATTACAGCATTTACAAAAGTAAATTTACCGTCAGGTCCGAGTTCGTAAATCATATCGCTGGCATTCTCCACGAGTTCACGGTACTGGCGTTCGCGGATCTCAAGACTTTCACGCAGCGCACTGATCTGCTCGAGGTTCGTGCGTATCTCTTCTTCCGATGCCACCAGTTCGTTGTTAAACTGCACCAGTTTCCGGTTAAGTTTGGACAGCTTTTTATTTTTGATACGCAAACTTTTAAGCACCGGCAGAAATATATACATGAACTCGAGCACGAGTATAGCAATGGCCAATATCGATAACGCAAGCTCTATCTTTTTAAAGTAATTAAGCTTCTGTTCAGCTTCCAATTGATACTGATTAACCGTTCTTTCCATCAACGACAAAAACGGGAGTTCATGTTTTGATATTTCTGTTACAGCAGTGTTTACCGATTGTTCACCGGGATCGCGCAGTATATTTCGCGTGGCTGATACTATACTGGTAAGGTGTGGTGTATTCTGCCGGAGCAGCGATTCAATCGCTTTACTCTTGTCGTGTTGTTGATTTTGAAGAACAAGCCGGTCGTGCATAGTCTGCCATGTATCGATTAGTTTGGCAAGTGTATCCAGACGTGCAACGTGTATGGTATCGGTTTCAATCAGGTCATCGTTGAGGTATAAAATAAGTTTGGAAATTCGCTGGCTTAACATACGCTGGCGACCTGCTTCATTAATAAGCTGTGCATCTTCGTTCTGGCGCTGCAAAGCATATTGTACAATAGCCTGCGATACTATAATGGTGAGTATAACAGAGCCAATAAAAAAAATGTAACGCCTCTTGAGCGAACGCCTCGTGGTTTTCATGAAGAAATTTAATAAATTAAAAAATGTTTTTTATCCACCTGTTGGCAGGAATGACTTTTTAGAATACCATACTAATTGATAACAAATGATGAAAATTCTTGTTTGTGATGATGATGAGGCGTTAATCAGCATGGTTCGGTTCAAGTTATCGCGCGAAAATTTTGGAGAAGTAGTGAAAGCTGTTGATGGACGGGAAGCCAAGCGTTTACTCGATGAAAATGATTTTGATCTGATCATATCCGATATACACATGCCGTTTCACTCCGGACTTGAGATTGTAACACATGTACGCCAGGTGCTAAAAAAGAAAACTCCGATCATTATACTTTCTGCTGAAGGACTTGAAGAAACTGTGTTGCAGGCGTTTGATATAGGGGCCAATGATTTTATCACCAAACCGTTTAGTCCGGCGGAGCTCGCGATTCGTGTTAAACGCCTGCTGAATTTATGACCGGGCAAATTCCGTTTACTACGATACAGGCTACCGCGGAAGTGAAGGTATTTATTATACTGGCACTGGTATTTTTTACAGCGGCTATTCTGTTCGTGGCATTCATCCTGCTCAGTCGCCTGGCGAAAAATAACCGGCAAGAGAGAGAAACTATACTTCGAAATTACTTTCAGCGCACGTTGAACGCAATGGTGATTATGGAGACCACTTCCACGGTGCCCGCGTCATCACATCATTTTAAACTTGACACGTTGCGTACACTGGCAGGACAATCTTCGCTTGCGCGCCAGGTGATGGTTAATCAACTTGTATCGGTCAAGAAAAGTATATCCGGGTCTTCTTCCAAAATACTGGAACAGCTCTATATCGATCTTGATCTGCACCGGTATAGCTTGAATAAAATCAAACGTGGTTCGTGGCAGAAGAAAGCACAAGGCATTCGCGAACTGGCCGAACTCCGCTATCAGCCGGCTGTTGATACCATTCGGAAATATATAGTTTCCGATAACCGGACATTGCGTGAAGAAAGTCTGCTGGCACTGGTGCGTCTGGATGACGAAGCTCCGCTTTCTTTTCTTGATGACTATACCGGCACGATTACACCTTGGATGCGCATCAATATACATTATCACCTGTCCAAATCCGATGCACGTAAGTTACCGCACTTCAGCCGCTGGTTTTCGAGCAGTAACCTGGACGTTGTGTTGTTCTCGCTGAGCATGGCACGGCAATTCCGGCAGAGCTCTGCTATACCTTTTCTTACTGCATTGTTGTCGCATGACGATAGCCGTATAGCAGGACTTGCACTCGAAACCATAGCAGCGCTGGAAGCGCATGAACTGGCCGATGCCATCACGCAACGTGTGGATGCATTCTGGACAAACGAAAAGCTGAGTACGCGCATGGTGCGTTGCCTGGGACGGATCGGCTATACCCCGGAACATAAATATACTATACTTCGCTACCTGGATCACCCGGACTATACGGTGCGATTCAGCGCGGTGCAGGCGCTGTATAAACTGGATGATGAAGCGCGCCAGTTGTTGCTGGACTTTAACACTAAAATGAACGGTATACTTTCGGGAGCGATCGAACACGTATCGGAACCGCTCCTGCAATAGAAATTAACTTTTCAAGGCATGTGGGATATCCTGTATTTCATCATTAACGTACTCATTTTTATATACGCAATCACCATTGCCGTAAGTTACCTCATACTGGCTGCTATTTCCCTGTTCGAAATGCAGGCTTACATGCGTAGAAATTATTTCGTTGACTATAAATATATACTTTCATCGCCCTTTGCTCCGGGTATTTCGCTCATCGCCCCGGCCTACAACGAAGGTCTTACGATAATTGATAATGTAAAATCACTGCTGTCGATCATGTATAATAATTACGAGGTTATTATCATTAACGATGGCAGTAAAGACGATACGCTGGCCAAACTTATTCCGGCATTCGATCTGGTAAAGGTTAACTATGATCTGCAATATACTGTAGCAACCAAACCGGTGCGCGGTATTTATAAATCACGAAATCGCGCCTTTAAAAAACTTACCGTTGTCGATAAAGAGAATGGTGGTAAAGCCGATGCACTCAATGTAGGGCTTAACTTTTCGAAGAAAGATCTTGTAGCATGCATCGATGTAGACTGTATCATTGAGCCGGATGCATTGCTTAAAATGGTAAAGCCTTTCCTGGAAGACTCAACCGTGATTGCCTCGGGTGGTGTGGTGCGCATTGCCAACTCATGTGTTATTGAAGAGGGGCGATTGATCGAGATAAAATTACCCGTGAATCTCATTGCCCGCATGCAGGTACTGGAATATATACGGGCCTTTCTGCTCGGGCGTATGGCGTGGAGTAAACTGAATGGACTACTTCTTATATCGGGAGCTTTCGGTTTATTCAAGCGTGAGACAGCGTTGAAAGCCGGTGGGTATAATCACAATACTGTGGGCGAAGACATGGAGCTGGTAGTGCGCATGCGCAGGTATATGCATGAACAACGGTTGCCCTACCGGGTGGCCTATATACCGGACCCGCTCTGCTGGACTGAAGCTCCGGCAAGCGCGCAGATTCTGAGCAGGCAACGGAACCGCTGGGCGCGCGGCACCTTTGAGACACTGTCCATACACCGGAAATTATTTTTCAACCCGCGGTATGGCATCATGGGGATGTTAAGTTATCCGTTCTGGTTCTTTTATGAGTGGCTCTCGCCTTTTGTTGAATTTATCGGGCTCATCTTCTTTATCGTACTGGTTATACTCGGCAAAGTACATTGGGTATTTTTCCTGTCACTTACACTCGCAGTATACTGCTTTGCTTTTTTTATTTCCATGACCTCATTGCTGGCCGAAGAAACTTCTTTCTTCAAGTATACTACCAAACGTGATATATTTAAAATGATTGCCATTGCCCTGATCGAACCGATATGGTTTCACCCGCGTGTGGTGTGGTGGTCACTGAAAGGTAATTATGACCTGATGAAGGGCAAGAAATCGTGGGGTGAAATGACGCGACAAGGATTTGTACAATATAAGAGTAAAGAAAAAGTTGCCTCGTAATTATTCGCTATGAAAAACAGGATCATAGAGTCTATTAAAAAAATATTGCCGGCTACCGTTCTGTACGTTGCTGCCTTCCTGATCATCCGGCTATATGAACTGGTAATGGTGTCCGGGCAATATAGTAACGTAGGTAATGTTGCCACATATGAATTGAAGGGACTCGGTTACGATCTGGTTATATCACTGTCCATCGCCTCGGTAATTATTGTACTGCACATCATCCTTTCACTGGCGTCTCTGCGTGTAGCCTATACGATAAGTATATCATTGTTTACCCTGTTGATCCTGGTGTCGTTTTGCCTGTCGCATTACTTCACAGTAACGCTACTACCGCTGAGTACAGACCTCTATGGCTATACCTGGAATGATATTGTTACAACGGTACAATCATCCGGCGGTACATCGGTTGGTCCGGTTGTATTTCTCGTGATACTGCTTGCCGGGTTTATACTCGCACAATACTGGGTTTACCGCAAAAATTTTCTGCAGGGTATATCTTCCACGGCTGCATTGTGTTCACTTATCATTTTTATCAGTTTGCTGTTGCCACACCATGCTGCTCCCGAGAACTACCCGCGTGACCTCGATTATTACTTGGCAGTCAATAAAACCTGGTACCTGGCTGATCGCACACAAGAATATATCCGCGACAAGATGGCCTCTGAAACGGTAGACGAAAATGCGTACCCATTTTTGCACCCGGTTACCTATACTGATAAACTGGACACCTATATCAGCAAGGCATCCACCTTGCCAAACCTGGTCGTTATTATCGTGGAAGGACTGGGGCGTGATTATACCGGGCCCGGTGCTAAATATGGAGGCTTCACTCCTTTTCTTGATTCGCTTTCACAACGGAGCCTCTACTGGTCGAACGCCATGAGCAATGCCGGGCGCACCTTTGGAGCGTTGCCGAGTATATTGGGGTCGCTCCCCTATGGGCACACCGGCTTCATGAGCTATGGAACAGCCATGCCCGATCATCAGACGCTTATCAGTCTGTTGAAGTCTCATGGCTATCAATCGAGTTTCTTTTACGGGGGCAATCCTAATTTTGACAACCAGGATATATTCCTGGAATACCAGGGCATCAACCATCTCATTGATGAAAGTAAATTTCCGGCATCGTACCGGCAAAAGAAGAATACGTCTTCGTGGGGTTTTTCAGATGGCGAAGTATTTTCTTTCGCGGCCTCCACATTGGACAATGTGAAATCTCCACGATTGGACATTTACCTGACACTTACAACGCACGAACCATTTATTGCTCCGGACTCTATATTTAATACGCGCGTGGCGGAACAATTGGACAAGCTCTCACCCGGCATTCGCGAAGAAGTACAAACGCACAAAGGAATTTTTGCGTGCCTGCTGTATACCGACCAGGCTATACGCAATCTCATGCAGTACTACGCGAAGCGCGCAGACTTTGCTAATACTATTTTTATTATCACGGGTGATCACCGCCTCATACCGATGCCACCGGATAACAAGATCAAACGCTTCCATGTACCGCTGATCGTGTATTCACCACTTCTCAAACAATCACAAACCTTTGCTTCGCTCGCGGTACATTCCAACATTACACCAACGTTGTTAAATCATCTCGCATCTCAATATACACTACATTTTCCTGCAGAGATGCCGTTTATATCCGGTCCATTGTCATTGGACACAGCCTTTAGCAGCAACCTTGATCTCGCGTTGATCCGGAATAAAAATGAGATCCGGGAATATGTACAGGGTACTTACTTTTTATCGGACAACCGGCTATATACCATTCAACCCGGACTTGAACTTGAACCCACGGAAGACAATTCAACCAAGAAAACACTTGCCGAAAAACTGAAACGCTTTAAGATCAACAGTGCTTTTGCCTGCGACAACAACCGTGTGGACAAACGCGCCTCGCCATCCAAACCGGTAATGTTTACCTTTACCAGCCGCGAACAACAGCTCCTGGAAGATATACATATAAAATCCCTGGCCCCGGATGAGCAATATTCCAAAGCGCGCGAACTGGCATTTCAGAAAGCATATCAGCAGAGTCGCGCTATATTAAAGTATTGTCTCAATAAAAGTCCCAATTATCACGATGCGCGTGTGTTGCTGGCACGGACCTATGCATGGGCGGGGCAGTATGATAGCGCCAAACTATACCTGCAGCAAACACTCAACCGAAATCCGGCCTATGCCGATGCTTATGTAGCGTGGAGTGATTTGGCATACTGGCAGGGGCACACGCAGCTGATGAAACAGATTATAGCGAAGGGTCTTCGGGCAGATAGCGGTAACGTTGATTTACTCGCCCGCCGGGCGCGCACGCTCTTTCATGAAGATAAGACGGACTCTGCGCGCGTACTTCTAAATATAGTATTGAGCCGGGATCCTGAACAGGAAATTGCCCGTGATCTGAAGCTTAAACTCAAGCAACCGTAATTGTATGATTTCTCTGCTACGACACTATAGTATCGCATTTTTGCTGATCGTGAGTATAATTACAGCGGTTCATGGTCAGGACTGGAAGGCATTGGGCGTGGACGAACTTTTTCAGCGCGCGCGCGAAACTGCCTTTGCCGGTAAACGTGAAGAAGCCCGGGCGATGCTACTCACTATATTAGAGCGCAGCCCCGACTATACGGATGTGCGTATATTTCTGGCGCGCACCTACGCGTGGGATGGTATGCGTGCACAGGCCCGTAAAGAATTACAAGCGGTGCTGGCACAATCACCCCAACATGAAGATGCGCTCAATGCGCTGGTAGATGTAGAAATGTGGGACGACCAGTTTGCGTACGGCCTTACCGTTGTAAACACGGCACTCTCCTACTATCCCAACTCCGAAGACCTCCTCTATAAAAAAGCCAGCATCTTGCATTCACTCAACCGGCCCGATGAAGCCGTAGTTGTACTGAACCAGCTTCTCACCATTAATCCGTCCCATGAAAAAGGTATTTCTTTACTGGACGATCTGCGCAAAGCACGCATGAAATATACCGCAGGTATCTCATACGACCTGGACCTGTTCAGTCGCACGTTTAGCCCGGCACATTCGCTGGCAGCCCAGCTTGCACGCGCCAATCAGTGGGGATCATCGATCCTTCGTCTCAATTACGCACACCGGTTCTCCTCGAACGGCTTTCAACCGGAAATTGACCTATATCCGCGCATTGCCGATGGTATATATGCGTACCTGAACTATGGCTACTCCGAAAGTGATCTTTTTCCGCAGCACCGGGTCGGGGCCGAGCTATTTTCAAAATTGCCCGCCAGCCTGGAAGCATCTGCCGGTATACGCTATCTATACTTTGGCAGCACGAGCAAGGTAACGATCTATACCGGATCGATCGGCTGGTATTACAAGAGTTACTGGTTCTCACTTCGCCCCTATATTACTCCGGGCGAGCCGGGCACATCGTTCTCCACCAATCTTACCGTAAGACGTTACTTTAAAGATGCTGATAACTATATCGGCCTAACCGGTGGTTACGGTTTTTCCCCGGACGATCGCCGGATACAAAGTGCGGCAGGACTCAGCACGGACGGCATCTATATCCTCAAGTCCCAGCGTCTAGGGGTATCGTGGCAAAAGACACTCCAGCGAAATTTCATGCTGAACACCAGTCTCGGAGCAGTACACCAGGAGCTTTCGTTCGATCAGGGTAAATATGTATGGATAACCAACATTGTGGTCGGCATGCGTAAACGCTTCTGAAAATATATCCGAAAGGCTGCCACGTCCTTGTTTACACAACTTTTTATAGCGCGCGCGAAATATACCACGATGAGACACCGGTATACTACATTATTATGGAGGTACATCTATAGCGCGCTGGTGTTATGCTGTCCAATAATTAGCACCCAGGGATTATTATCGGGCGCAGTAAATATAGTATAAGCCTCCTTTATACTTCCCACATTTATAAATTCTCCAGTTTTGGGATTAAACCAGCGGTACGACATACCAACCGGTAATTGCCTTATTCCTATATCTCCCCCTGTCGGGAGGTATGTTATATAAAATATACCCTCTTTCGCCAGCAACGGTTTATTTCCATCGGTGAGGTCCCAACGCTTTTGCATGTCGGTATAATCATAGCCTTGAAAAGCTTTGGACACGAGCCCTACATATTTACTTCCCTCGAGATCCAGTGCCTCGCGCCATGATACCGGTTGATCCGTCCATGTACCCCATCCCTGTTCATCGATCTTTACCTTCCATTGCCACAAGCCTGCTGCGCCATATACTACACCCATCGTTCCGCCATGCATCAGTTGTGTCCACGCCTCCTCACCTTGCCACCAGCCGAGTCCAAATTTACCGCCACCCATGCCTTCGTAGGTAGGCTCTCCGTTGAGTACAGCTTTCACTGGTATATTCTGATACATCTGTTCCACTTTATAGGTAATATGCTTCCCATCATGTCCTGTTTGTGCCCATTGAAAGTCGAGCCACGGCTCTGCCTGGTGCGAGCGATTATAGTGAAAGCACTTCGAGCTGTCGCCCTGTGCCCAGGGTGCGAG
>CBIHOZ010000026.1:0-58758 GCA_966211525.1 uncultured Chitinophaga sp.
CTGAGGGTGCAACCTGGGCTACTAAGCGAAAGACTCTCCTGATTTCTGCGCTATCACCAATAATTTCTGAGTTGTGTGTGGTATCGATCTCCTTTTGCAAATACACGTTTTCTTCTTCAAGTTGCTGCATGCGTTCATTCAGCATTTCGAACGCACTCTGCGGATCGACAGTATCTTTATATTTCTTGTAGAAGTCGGAGTTATTCAGCAACGTGCTATACTCTTGTTCAGAGAGTGGTCCCATATACGAAGCCGGTGGCAGCAAGTGTGTAACAACCGTTTCGGTAGGTATACCTTTTTCATTCAGCACGGTGATAAATGCCTGGCCGGTTCCGAGTTGTGTAAACTGTTGTTCCATTTCATAGAACTCAGACTTCGGAAATGTCTTGATCGTTTCCTTGAGTGCCTTTACATCGTTGGGAGTAAACGCGCGGATCACATGATGAACGCGATTACCCAACTGGGCCAATACCGAAGGCGGCACATCTTGGGTAAGCTGTGTACAGAAAAATATACCTACACCCTTTGAACGTATCAATCGGATAACCTGGTCGATCTGATCGAGAAATGCTTTAGGTGCATCTTTGAAAAGTAAATGTGCTTCATCGAGAAAGAAGACCAACTTGGGTTTATCAAGATCACCGGCTTCGGGCAGGCGCTGGTATATTTCAGCGAGTAATGCCAGCATAAACGTAGAGAACACCGCAGGCTGCGATTGCATGTCTGCAACATTCAGCAAACTGATAACACCACGACCATCTACTTTCTCAAAGAGGTCATCTACGTCAAACGATGTTTCTCCGAATAACTGATCAACACCTTGTTGTTCCAGCGACACGATCTTCCTCAATATTGTACTCGCGGTGGAAGATGATATTTTTCCATAGTCACTTTTAATCTCAGCTGCACCCGGTCCTTCAGTAAGGTAGTTAAGTACTTTTTTCAGATCGCTGAAATCTACGATCGGTAAATTTTTATCATCGGCATACTTGAATAGTATATTTAGTACACCGGCTTGCGTATCGTTAAGTTCAAGAATTTTGGTAAGTAGCACCGGACCAAACTCTGTAACGGTGGCCCGCATCTGTGCACCCAGTTTACCGCTGAGGGAGTATATTTCAACCGGAAGTGCTGTCGGTATATATTGAACACCGAGTGCCGCGACACGCTCCTGTATTTTTTCGTTGGCTACACCTTCTTTGGCCATACCGGATAAATCGCCTTTCATATCAGGCATAAATACCGGTATACCGGCTGCTGAAAGTTGTTCGGCCAGCAGCTGCAGCGTACGCGTTTTACCGGAACCTGTCGCTCCTGTTACCAGCCCGTGACGGTTCATCATGCGCATGGGCAGATATACCTTTGCGTCCGCTATAATTTCATTTTGATATATACCGGCTCCCAGGTGGATAGCAGGAAGATGTGTGGTATAGGATTTCTGAACAGCCGCTGTAAATTTTTCTACTGACATATTTCGATTGGGTTTTGAAAACGAAAAGATTGATCTGCTGATCATCTTCGCGTATGCGTACGCAATTTAAAATTATAGCTGAATGGAATAAAAAAGGCCCGAATGTTTTCGAGCCTTTCTGTTCTTTATTCAGACGTTACTTTTTGTCTTCGTAATTCTGGAATGTATACAGGAAACCGAAGTTGAACAACTGGTTATACTGTGCACCGCTATCCTGGTCATAGTCGTACAAGAGAATGCCACCCAGACTTACATTAATGAAACGATTTACTTTAGCAGTGAGCATGAGATCAACACGGTGGTCAATCGTTTTGAGTTCGAGCGTTTCGTAATTAGCAAACATAAGGTATCGCCACTTGAGATTTACGTTTGTAAAAATCTCTTTATCAAACTCCGCCTGCATCTGAAAGGCTAACCATTCAAACCGGGTTGTTTTGGTCGAGTCAACTCCATACGGTTCCGGGCCTACGGTTTGCGTAAACCGTGTTGGGTCCTGCACGATGGTGAGTCGCGGAGCGAATGGCGAGAAGCGTACTTTGAAATATGTTGTTGGATGATATTCAGCACCCCAAGCAGAAGTAACAAATGCTGGTGCGAGAAAATCTGAGATGAGTAACGCCTGCTCCGTTCCGGTAGCATCGTCTTCGTATTTATAGCCCTTTGAAAATTGAGACAAGAAATTGAGTGACGTGAAAAGATCCCATTTATCGTTCAGCTTATGACCATACTTGGTATCCAGGTAAAGACGATCTAATGTTTTACGAAAGCCTTGTCCGGAATTATTTACAAATCCATACAGGAGATCGATCTCATTATCCCACTTCGATTTTCCTTTTTCGTATCCGGCTTTATAGTTGAATCCGGAATTGAAGCCAACAGAATTTATACCTCCTGCCTTCCAGTTGGAAGAGAAAGAGGCCTGGTTAAAATTTAAAGTAAATGTAAACTTCTTGTGCCAGTTAGAAAGTGTATCAGGCTTCACGATCTGAGCCTGCAAATGCGTGTGCGCTAATAAAATTAAAACAACTAAAACAGTTACAACCTTAATCTTCTTCTCATTCATACGTTTTGGGGGTTTAAGCCGAAATTAGGACTTAAAACCCGAAGTATAAAATCCTAGATGTTGTTGAGTTTTATCTCATCAAGAGCAACTTCTGTCAATGGTTTGGTAATGAATTTTATAACGTGATTGTTGTTTACAATTTTATCGATGTCGCGTTTGTTATCAGAACTTGATAGGATAATAACCTTGCATTTATTGCGCACCAGTTCGTTGAATTTTTCGAACTCATATAAAAAAACAAAACCATCTACGATCGGCATGTTAATGTCGAGGAAGATGAGACTCGGCAGGTTCTCAGGTACGTTTTGGTTCTCGCGGAGATAATCCAATGCCGCCTTTCCGGAACCTTTCACTTCTACGCGTTTGGCGAACCTCGTGATTTCAATGATACGCTTACTGATAAAGTTATCAGTGTCGTTATCATCTACAAGCATTACAAGGTCGATAGCTTTAGTGTCTGTTTGCATTCAATAATCAGTAATTCAGTCCACACATCCGATTTCACGAAACACAAAAATATTCTTTTTTAGAATATTTGGGAACGAGCTTAACAATTTAAGAACAGGAAGTAATAAAATAGAACGAAAAATATAAAAACGTTACTACTTAGTTTGCTTGACCTTGAGGCGTTCACCAACCGATAATGTGAAATCTTTCTTATTATTCCATTCCATCAGTTCTTTGATTGTAACACCATACTGGCGAGCAATGCTATAAAGTGTATCCGTAGGCTTTACCTGGTGCTCAACTTCCGATGGTTTATCAGGCGTTACAACACTATTTTCAATCGACTGACTTTCAGAAAGCTTTAACACCTGTCCTGGCTTGATGCTCTCCTGAAGGTTAAGATTGTTTGCATTCACGAGATCCATCACACCTAAATTATACTGACGCGCGATAGAATAAAGTGTCTCACCCTGCTGTACCGTATGCGTAGCCGGGCGTTCCGGAACAATTACTTCGGGCACGCGTTGCACCATGGTGTCCACGGGTTGCGGTACCGTTACTTGAGCTTGTAAGGTTTTAGAGGAATCTACAGCTTCCTGAATTTTTACCGATGCAGCTGGTTGTTCAGTAACTTTTGGAGTTTCAGTACTTACCGATGGTAAAGTCTCTGCAGGAGGTGGAGTAACTTTTATTGTTTCCTGCGATTTTACAACTTCTTGTGTTTTTACAGTCTCTTGTGTTACTGGCGCTGTCTTGGTAATAACTGGTGTTGTTGTAGTGGTTGCCTGCGTTTCGGAAGGATTAACATCCCATGCAAAAGTTTGAGCATTGTCCACTTGAATTACTTCGGATGGAGGTGCCACGCTTTCAGAGTTCTTCGGCTTGCGTGCCGACAGCCACAGCGTCATACCCGGTTTAAGGTCCTGATCAGAATCAATCCGGTTATAGCGTTTCAGTTTCTTTACCTGAACACCATACTGCTGACTTATACTCCACAGGTTATCACCTGTTGTTACGGTATGATATGCTGTTGCCGCGCGGGCACGTTTCTTACCAAGTAAATAGTATTGACCATCGCGCATTTGATCAGACACAGATATATCATTCCATTTCAAGAAAGACGACAGATCAACACCGGCACGTGTTGCTACTTGTGATGCACTCTCTCCTGCATGAACTTGTATCGCAGTGATACCATTGATTTTTTTACGACTGTCTTTCTTCGCAGATGCTAATGTTGACTCTCCATTTTTCTTGGCACTTGCATCGCCTGCTTTTGCGAGCACAGCGTCTTCCGGTAATTTTATATCGGCACCGTTTCCTTTTACCGGTATAATTACAGCATATACCCGGTCGTCTGGTATAGTGCCTGAGCGTACCCATTTGTTATAGGCAACCAGTTCTGCTTCGTCTACTGAAACTTCTTTCGCCAGATCGGTGAGTGTTTTTTTATTTTGATTCTGATACGACAGTACCCGGATCTGCCCCTCACCTCTCACCATATCTTCGAACGCTACTTTATGCGCGAGATATTTCTTTACATACCAATACGTCTTGCTGGTGATCTCTATATTCTTCTCACCGCTCTTGCTGTCTTTTTCACTGCGGAGTACAGCGCCTGCTCCCATCTGGTATGCCTGCAGTGCATATATCCAGTTGTTGAAGTATACATTGTTCTTTTTGATATAGCGGGCAGCAGCACGCGAAGAAGAAACGATGTTCATGCGCTCATCGATCTCTTTGTCGACACGCAATCCCATTTCAAGTGCTGTAAAATCTTTGAACTGCCAGAAGCCTACTGCTTTCGATACCGATACGGCATCGGGAATCAACGCACTCTCCTGAAGTACGAGATACTTGAAATCATCCGGTACATTTTCTTCCTTAAAGATTTTCTCGATGATGGGGAAGTACGTTTTCGCGCGTTCAACTTTAATGTTGTGATGGCGAGGTGAAGCGGTTAAAGCATCTACATCTTTCTGGATTTCCCGGCGGGCATCATCGCGGATCGTAAGCGTCATGTCCGCAAACTGCATCTTGTGCGGAACCTGAGGTGTCTGCGCTGCTACGGTAAACTGGACCGCAAAAAATAGCGCGAAGATTGATCTCATCATGTATTGATTATTTTAAGAGGGACTTAAAAAGTTTTACAAAGATACTTTTCTCATCAACATAATACCATCTCTTATCGGCAGAAGTACATTTTCAACCCGTGGGTCATCCTGAATTTTTTTATTGAACTCCAGAATGGCACGCGTATCCTTGTCTGGCTTCGTGTCCAACACCTTGCCACTCCACAGCACATTGTCCGCCAATATGAAACCTCCGCTGCGAACTTTTTCAATTACCAGGTCGAAGTAAACGCTATAGCGCTCTTTGTCTGCATCGATAAAAACAAGATCGAATGTCTCATTCAAAGATGGTATCACTTCTACTGCGTTGCCAATTTTATATTCAATTTTCTTGCTATAGGGAGAGTCTGCGAAATAATTCCGAACGCGATCTTCAAGTTCTTCATTAATATCAATCGTAATCAACTTGCCATTCTCCTGCAAACCTTCGGCCAGACAAACCGCCGAGTAACCGGTATAGGTTCCGATCTCAAGAATGCGCTGAGGTCTGATCATGTGACTTATCATCGACAGCACTCTGCCTTGCAAGTGTCCGGAAAGCATCCGCGGCATCATTACTTTAACGTGTGTATCGCGATCTATTTTTTTAAGCAAGTCTCCCTCGGAAGAAGTGTGTTGCTCCGCGTAGTGTTGTATTGATTCGTTGATGAGGTCCATCGGTTCTTTGGTAAAGTTGAAAAGTCGGAAGTCCGAAAGTCAGGAAGTCCGGAAGACGGAAAGTTAGGAAAGTCTGAAAGGTTGAGAGACGGTATGTTTAAAAAAGTTACGACCGGTTTGAAAATAATCCTTCGGATCAAAGACATCAAGCGTACTCCGGAGTGGGCACGCTGTAATATATACCTATAGCTCTCTTCAAACTTTCTCTCAGAAAACCAAAGCCATCATCTCATCTTCCCAACTTTCGGATCTCACGACTTCTCGTCTCTCGGACTTCCGGACTTCCCGACTTTCTGTCTTCCCTACTTCTCAATACGACTCCTTCGCCTTCCCATTCTCCGGCACCATCGTCAGTAGGCTGAGTTTCTTTTCATCAAATATATCCTGCGCTACATCCTGCAGTTTCTGTGCATTGGTGTTGTCGATGGTCTGGAATATTTCTTCGAGTCGTGGTACACGATTATATAGCAACACGCTTCGTCCCATCATCAGCATGAGACTCAGGTTATTTTCCTCCGACATCGCTAGTTGTCCTTTGATCTGCTCTTTGGCAGCAGCCAGTTGTGGTTTTGATAACGGCTTTTCACAGAACTTCAGCAGTTCTTTCTTCACCAGCTTTATACACTTGTCCAATTGCTTGGGCTCCGTTCCGAAGAACACGGCAAACATACCGGTATCCGAATACGGTATATAGTGTGCATCAACCGAATATACCAGTCCGTATTTTTCACGGAGCGAGAGGTTGAGGCGCGAATTCATACCCGGACCTCCGAGTATATTTACCAGCAAGTATAGCGGTACGCGATTTCCATTGTGAACGGGATATGCTTCACCGCCGATGGCACATTTAGCCTGCTTTACTGTTCGTTCCAATACCTGGTAAGCTGGTGTATACGATGAGAACTTTTTGCGTCTGCCGTTGAGCTGATGCGTTTTGAAATTCTCGAGATACTTCTTAGCAAGACGTTCCACTTCATCCAGTGCTATATCTCCCACACAGGAGAATACAACTTTCTTGGCATTGATATGTCCTTTGAAAAACGAAACGAAATCTTTCTTCTGAAAAGCATTAATTGTCTCGGCACGTCCGAGAATGTTCATGCCCATCGGGTGATTTTTATATACCACCGATTCGAACTCGTCCTGCAACGATTCATCCGGACTATCGAGATACATCGCCATCTCCTCGAGTATAACACCTCGTTCCTTCTCCAGTTCTTTTTCAGGAAACACCGAATGAAAAGTGATGTCGCTTAACAAGTCTACAGCGCGCTCAAAATATTCTTTACGCACCGAAGCATAGAAGGCTATCTTTTCTTTATCAGTATAGGCGTTGAGTTCACCACCTACCGAATCGAGGCTGTTTATAATATCGAGGGTTTTTCTTCTCTTGGTTCCTTTAAAAGCCATGTGCTCCCAAAAGTGAGCGATGCCCTGGTTCAAGATTGTTTCGTCTCTGCTACCAATATCCAACACCAACCCGCAGTGCACGATCGCGGAAGTTGTGATTCGCTGATGCACTACTCTCAAGCCATTTGTCAACGTAAAAATTGTACAATCTCTCATAATTCTTGTCTGCGAAGTTAAGTTTTACATCAGGGTTTATCCTGATGATTTCACTGTTTTCTGAGATTATAACGCAAATTTCACTGCGAAATCTCCAGATATGCCAACATGACGGAACTTTTAAAGAAAGGTCTTTCAGAAGTGCCATACGCCTGAATTTCGGACTGCCTTCCATTTTTAACACCTCTCTTTATGCCATTTTTACCTTACCGGGTCCCCGTCCCACCTGCGGACAAATTCGCTCGTCTGCGGGCGCGACCGTGTTGACCAACGGTCTTTTTTTTAAAATTCACAGGAATTTAACTGGCATATCAATTGCCCTCCGCACATCATTATGGAAACACATAAAGTAAGAACCTGCTTTACAATTACCTTCACGGATGAACAATATACCCGTGCCAAGTACTATGTAGAAGATATGAAGCGCCACCCGGACCGCATCTTCTGGCGAGGAAAAGAAGGTAAAACTGACGATGAGCTGATCATTGAACAGATCGCGCACCGGATTCTGTCGGGCTTCTACAACGATGACCCATTGACTTCCGGCAAGCAGATTATGCGTATGGACAGCACTGCCTTTATGTAGTTCGAAGAAATCGTTATCGGTTATTTGTTAATCGTATAGGAAAGCAGCACTGGGTTAGAGGCCAATTCTTTTTACGATTAACAAATAAGTGATTACCCCTGATCCCGAAAGGTATATTTACCCGGGACGGTGATTGTAGAGAATCTTTACCACAAGTGTACTACAATTGTGGCGGGTATATATTTACTTTTTGATCCGCTCTAGATCCGGTCGAGTACGCGTTTGATCAGCGCATCGATTACTTTGTTGGGATCTTTCGAGAATTTATTCTTCACACGGTTGGCGATTATTGCGTTAACACTTAGCACTTCATGCCCCAGCAGCCGGGCCATCGCATAATAGCCGGCCGTTTCCATTTCAAAATTGGTCAACCAAAAATCACTGCTTTTGTTGTGATAATAGTTCAGGTCTTCCAGCAGCGTTTTATACTTTATCGGTGCACGCAGCGTGCGGCCTTGTGGTGCATAGAACCCGGGAGTTGTTACCGTATTACCGATGATCATGCCTTCACCAAACTGCTCGCGCAAAGTTTCAGAGCCTTGAATAACATAGGGCTGCGATGGCAATTTTGTTTTCTGTAAGATGTCAGCAGCGATCTCCTGTTCGAACGCATTCATCTCAAGATTATAGAATGCCATCAGGTTATCGAGACCAACAGCATAATCGGTTACAAGGTGTGAGTCCAGCGGAACGTCATCCTGTAAAGCACCGGAAGTACCGATGCGAATGATCTTCAGTTTCTTCTTCTTGTTTTTAACTTCCCGCGTTTTCAGATCGATGTTAACCAACGCATCGAGTTCAGTCAAGAGTATCTCTATATTATCAGTACCCATACCCGTGCTGATCACGGTAATGCGTTTATCTTTATAGGTACCCACGTGCGTGATGAACTCACGCTTGTTCATTTCAAATTCTATATCATCGAAGTGCTCGCTTACGCGGTATACCCTGCCGGGGTCACCAACTGTAATGATAATATCGGATAAGTGCTTGGGGAGTAAATTAAGATGATAGACGCTACCATCCTTATTCAGGATCAAATCGGTTTCTGAGATCTTTGGCATATTGCCGGTGACTTCACCTGTTGTTAGAAAAATTTATACCGATTAACTATTTACTTTCTGAGCCGGATTACCAAACACTGTTTCTCCAGCTTTTACATGAGAAATCACAAGCGAGACTGCTCCCACCCGCGAACCTTTACCAATGGTTATACCGGCTACGATGGTTACTCCGGAACCAACAAATGCTTCATCCTCCAGTTCAACACCGGCACCGATAACACTGCCGGCACCAATCTGCACCAGGTCGCCCAGTTTTACTTCAGCACCAATGATAGCGCCTGCCTGCAACAGGCAATGATTGCCCAGGCTTGCACCGGCTCCGATCTTTACTCCCTGGTCAACAAAATTACCGTGGCCCATATCCGAAGAAGAAGCTATGATCGCTGAAGGATGTACTCCGTTTACGGGCTGCACATGCCGTACTTCCTGGAGCATCTTAACAAGGCTCTTGCGCACCTTGTTATCATCTTCGGCAACGAAGGCTTCACATTTTTTACCGATGAGTTTCAGAAAGCCATCATCATCGGTGCTTCCCAGCACGGTTATATTATCAATTTCTGTGTTGTGAAGTTTCTTATCATCATCGAGGAAACAATACACCACATTACCATTTGCTTCAAATACTTCTTTCGCTGCACGCCCCAGATGGTTCGCTCCGAAAATGATTACTGGATTCTCCATAGACACTTTTAAGTGTAGCAAAAATAAATTTCAGGTATCTACCGAACAAACAAATATCAACTTTGCACAAAACGTTTCAGCCGATTTACCAACGGATTGTTGCAGGTTACCAGAAGAAAGAAGAACGACAGGAATCCTGCTTTGTAGCGTGACAACGTTCCGTAGTTAGGTGTTGACAGTGCCAGGAATATACAGAGCAGTATAACATACACGGCCGTAGAAAAGACCAGCAATCGCTGCGCGGAACCAAAAAGTTCTTTCAATTTGGAGAGAGATGTTACAAACAACACGATTAACAGGAGATTTTCTATCGCAACGAGAAATTGAAAACCGGTGCGAGCTTCCCATACCAGCGGGCGGAACAGACCGGAGAACAATGCTTTCGGGGCGTATGAAAGTATACTTTCAACTTTGGGCTGTAGTGACGGGTATACAATGAAATCTCCGGGAGAAGACACGAGTGTAAACTGCCGATAGTTCTCTACAATTACATGCATGAAACGCTCGGGGTAAAAATTAGGATGCACTTTGCTGGCCAACCACAACGGAACCACAAATATGATACTCCACACGATCAACAATATATACCACTGCGTGTATTTTAATCGTGGCACTACCATGTATTTCATGGTCAACGCTGTAGCTGCGATGGGTAAGAATACTGCGAGGTAATAATATTTTAAATTCCAAAGTACCCATAATGCCAGCGGCACTACTATCCATGCATATACTTTTACCCTATCGTTCAGCCACAGCTTCACTACTATAGCCGCCAGAAAATATAGCGCAGCCATAGCAATGCTTTCCTTGATTAATCCGGATGACCAGAATACTGCTGTTGGCAAAAACAGAAAAGCAACAACTGCCGGTAACATAAGAGATGCATGGATACGGATGATCTGTTTTACTAGATACCAGCTCGCTATAAAGGATATGAACGATAAGTAAAGTGATATTAACCAATAATTATTGCTGGTAAGCAGGCATAGTACACTCGCTATTTTACTCATGAACGTAGCGCGGGGTCGCTGAAAATTCAGCTCGTGCCATATAGCATACTTCTTATTCCCTTTCCATAAAAACTCTACATAGGCAGAGAAATCGGTCTGCGCGAGATCGGCAAGTCGTATACCGTCTTTATAATAACCAAATGTATCACCTACAGCATAGTAATATTGGTATAGCAGACCCAGCCCTATACCACACAGCAGCTTGAAGACAAGTGCCGGCCAATATACTTTCTTCAGAAAAGCATCTTCGCGTTTCCACAACAGGTACGCGATGGCGAGTAATACTATACCATTGGCAACAGCGATGATTATCATTTACGGATCGGTTTAAGCAACGAGGCTCCGATGTTGCAATCTAAACATCTGTGCTTAGAACAAAAATTGGTATAGAGTTCAATTAATGCCTGCGAGTCGAATGCAGTAGCAGGTTTAATGCCTACGGTAGCCCATCCCCGGGTGATGAAATTCCATTCAGCCGGTACTTGTTGTAATATAGTTGCGGCTCGTTCCAGGTATGCACCATCGTCTTTCAGCTTTCCGTATGCAGCCAGTAAAGGCACTACCGTGTTTACGATAATGTTATCGATACTCATATCTCCCAGTGTAGCAACTTCATCGCGCGAAATTTTACCAGCCTGGTAATGATTCTGCCAGTAGTCTGATTGACGAACCGAAAAGAGTGCTTTCAAGTCTTCGTACGTTTCGGCTTCCAGTAATTTACTCACTATATTTTTCTGCTTCTGTAAAAGACTGGCGAATTGCGCCAGCCGTATGGTTGGAAAATTAGCAGGACGCAGGCGAAGAAATTTCCATTGTGCCCGGTTTAACTGTCGCTCATGCAACGCATATTTGTGACTCAGTAAAGCATGTTCTCTGCGCAGCACGCGGATATAGTCGTCTGTTGCATCGTTCTCTTCTAAAAATCCTGACTGTCCGAAAACAAGTGCCTCCACAGCAGCAGGTTTATCCAGGTGCCGGAGTATAAATTTATAGGGCAACGATTGAGCCAGTTGCAGAAACGGATCTGCATTTACTTTGAAACCAAAATTCCGCGCGAGCAACTGATAACATGTTTCTTCCCAGTTATTCTGATTACGTTTTAAGAGTTCGAATACATTTTTCGATTTGCGCTCGAGCCGCTCCATTAAAGCACGATCCAGCGTGGAAAATATAGTAAGTCGTGTAACACTTCGAAACGATGGTGTACAGGGAATTTCTTCCGGATTACCCGCCAGGTTTTTATAGCGTTGCAGCAAGTCAGGTTCTACACGTTGTTTGAGTTCAAGTGCCGGCAGTATAGAACCATCGGTTCGTGTAACGACTTTATCATTATTCCATACTACATGTAACACAACATTATCATACGCTGCATCGTGATCGTGCCGGTGATGAACCCAACCAGAAGCATCAATATGTATCTCTACACTACCGATCCACTCCATCGCACCGATTCGTATACGTACATCCAGAAAATCAGGACCTGCATGCGTATTCCGATAGCCCGGATGAAATATACTCACCGGTTCGCCATCGCTCGTTACTAAATCATGCTTATTAAAATATTGATACTGCCACAGGTAGTGAATAAAAGCTTCAGACATCGGGTATATATAGTTTAGCTAACAGGTGCCGAGTTACAATTTTGCACGCCTGCAGTCAATCACCCAATTGGGAAATAGTTGCTGGCTGCTAGCTGCTAGCTTCTGGACTGAGTTGCTGGCTACTAGCTGCTAGCTGCCAGACTGATGGTGGTGAGGCATTGAATTTCTTTAAAAAGAATGATTCAAATAAATCAACATTACTATACTATAGTATAGCAACGATTGGAGCTACAAGAGGAAACCGTTAAGACTAACGCAAAACTACTAGCAGCTAGAAGCTATCGGCCAGAAGCTCTTCCATAATCGTTTGCACTTTCTTCGCTTCTTCTCCGGCCCTTTTGTAGAAGTCAGTTTCAGACGAGGCGTATATGATTGCACGTGCTGAATTTACGAGCAGGCCACATTGTTTGTTCATGCCGTATTTCGATACCATTTCAAGGTCGCCTCCCTGTGCTCCTATACCCGGCACAAGGAAGAAATGATCGGGAGCCAGTGCACGTATACTTTGCATCTTGTCGGCTTGGGTAGCGCCTACTACATACATGAGTTGATCGGGGGTAGACCATTCCTGTGATTTACGTATCACTTCTTCGTAGAGCTTTCTGCCGTTCGATTCGAGTAATTGAAAATCACTCGCGCCCGGGTTTGATGTATGTGCCAGCAGAATTACCCACTTGTTTTTGAATTCGAGAAACGGCTTCACGGAATCTTCGCCCATATAGGGAGCAACCGTGATGGAATCGAAGTTCATCTGCTCAAAAAAGGCACGCGCATAGAGCGATGATGTGTTGCCTATATCTCCGCGTTTTGCATCAGCTATGGTAAAGATATCTTTCGGTATATATTCCAGGGTGCGTTGCAGGCTCTCCCATCCCTTCGGACCAAGTGCTTCGTAGAACGCTATATTTGGTTTATAGGCAACGGTATATTCATGAGTCGCGTCAATGATCTGTTTGTTGAATTCGAAAATCGGATCAGCCGCAGACAGCAAGTGCCGGGGAATTTTCTGCAAGTCAGTATCGAGGCCTACGCAGAGGTATGATTTCTTCTTTTTGATTTGGTCAAAGAGCTGTGATCGATTCATGGAGCTTCTGTTAAGCGTGGTCTTTTAAAGCAGAGGCAAATGTATAAAAGCCTGCAAACAAAAGAAGCAACCCTGGTGAGGCTGCTTCTCTTTTAATTCGTTTTTTGTTTTGATCATTATCGCAGATCAACTACTTCAACACCCGGATATTTCTTCAGGTCGAACGCAAAGAAACTGTCGTCTACTTTAATGTTCGGGTTGAATTTGCTGATGGTATATTTATAGCGGTTGCCACCTTTATCAAACATTACCCAGCTCTGAATGCTTTTGTCTTTTTTGTTGATGAACATTTTGATCTTGAAGAACTGGGCATCTTTTTTCTCCGGCACCAGGTCTATCTCTTCGCACAGTACGCCACCTTCTGTTTTATCCTGCAGGTATAAATACTTGAATCCTTTTTTGTAGATGTCGTAGATCTTTGACGGATTAACATCTTCAGAAGTATGATCGTAGTTGTCGATGTTCACTTCATTTGCTTCGTGTAAGTACGTCCAAACAGTAGAACCGTTGTTTATTACTTCCTGCTCCGGAAGAGCGAGTCTGAATTTGTCGCCTTTCACTGTGATCTTCCCTTTAAATTCCTCGTTCACTTTTTCAACATCATTGGTCAGCACATACGATATGTTGGCCTCGAACGCAGGTATTGCCTTGTACTTTTTACTCATGGCATCCAGTGACTGAAGAGCCTTAGGATCGTATTGCGCAGATGCTGTGATCACTAAAATCATCGCGCAGAGGGCTAAAATCGAGTTTTTCATTCCTTAATAACTTAAAAATGTCCGCAAAGTTAAAATTGATTGTGTTTTTCTTTCAATGCGGTCAATAATTGTTCCAAACTAAGCTCGTCCTTTATTAAAACTTCACGTGCCTTGCTTCCTTCAAAAGCTCCCACAATACCGGCAGCTTCCAGTTGATCGATCAAACGTCCTGCACGGTTATACCCAAGCTTCAGCTTGCGCTGGATGAGTGATGTACTGCCTTGCTGGTGCATAACAATCAGACGGGCAGCATCTTCGAAGAGCGCATCACGATCTGAAAGGTCTACATCTGCAACGCCACCTTCGTCATCACCTTCATATTCCGGAAGCATATAGGCAGAATCATAACAACGTTGTGTCCCGATTTCTTCAACATCGCGTTCAAGGTCCTGAGTATCAACAAAAGGACATTGTATACGAATTACATCTGAGCCCGATGACAACAACATGTCACCCTGACCAACGAGTTGATCGGCACCACCGGCATCCAGAATAGTGCGTGAGTCAACTTTCGAAGTTACGCGGAACGACAAACGTGCCGGGAAGTTCGCTTTGATCACACCGGTAATAACGTTTACCGAAGGACGCTGCGTGGCAACTACCAGGTGAATACCAATAGCACGGGCAAGCTGCGCTAAACGAGCAATTGGTGTTTCAACTTCTTTACCTGCCGTCATCATCAAGTCGGCCAACTCATCTATTACCAACACTATATAAGGAAGGAAACGGTGGCCTTCTTTCGGATTGAGTTTGCGTGCTATAAACTTCGCGTTATATTCTTTCAGGTTTCGCGCTCCGGCATCTTTCAGAATTTCGTAGCGGTTCTCCATTTCTATACAAAGCGAGTTGAGTGTGTGCACCACTTTCTTGGTATCAGTGATGATCGCCTCTTCGCTATTCGGAAGTTTCGCGAGGTAATGGCGTTCAATTTTACTGAACAGCGACATCTCTACTTTCTTCGGATCGACCAGCACAAACTTGAGCTGTGACGGGTGTCGCTTATATAATAGAGAAGCCAGGATCACATTCAACCCTACAGATTTACCCTGACCGGTTGCTCCCGCCACCAGCAAGTGTGGCATCTTGGCTAGATCCATTACGAGTACTTCGTTGGATATAGTTTTACCCATCGCCACCGGAAGCTCTTTATCCGTTTTAGAAAACGCCTGCGAAGCAAACACGGAACGGATACTTACCATCTCGCGGTTCTTGTTCGGCACTTCTATACCAATGGTTCCTTTACCCGGTATAGGAGCAATGATACGTATCCCCAGCGCAGCCAGACTCAATGCAATATCATCTTCGAGGTTTTTGATCCGTGATATTTTTATACCCGCATCCGGTACAATTTCATAGAGCGTAACCGTAGGACCGATGGTCGCTTTGATACTTTGGATACCAATCTTGAAGTTTACCAGCGTAGCAACGATCTTGTCTTTATTCTGATTAAGCTCTTCCTGGCTTACACCAGCTTTGCCCATGTCATATTCATTGAGGAGGTCGAGCGTAGGGAATTTAAAATTACTCAGGTCGAGAGTCGGATCGTAAACACCTTGCTCAGCCACCAGTTTTTCGGCAAGCTCATCGGTATCCAACGTCTCCTCTACTGTAAACTCGGGTTCCTGCTTTTCTTCTTTTACCGGCTCGGTAATTTCTACTTCGAGCTTTACTTCTTTTACCGGCTTCACAGGTTCTACAGGACCTTTCACCAGCACAACAGGCTCTGCAATTTTTTCTTCCTTCTTCTCGTCTTTCTTTTGCTCAGGCCAGTTGTCTTTTTCATCGGTATACTCTTTGAACGATGGCTCTGCTGCTACAGCAGCCGCCACAGCTTCGTCATCTTCCAGGATAGCATCGTTACCCATAGGCTTCGGATCTTTCGGAAGGAATAATGGTATAGCCGTTACGTTGAAATAGAAGATGATGAAAACAAAGAGTGATAGTATAAGAATAAGAAAAGTGCCCCAGCCAAACATACTTTCACTTAGCTCGGCAAGTTGAAGTCCGAAGCCACCACCCAAAAAGCTCCACTCGCTCACGCCTTCATTAATGAAGATCATATACCCGAGCAACAGGCAGAGCCATGCCCCGGCAAAAATGGAGAATACTGAATACGAGAAAATACGAAGCAGCTCTTTGTTAAATACAACTTTGAAACCGACAATAAACAGAAAAGGCGGAATGAAGAACGCAGAGATACCAAACCAGCGGTTGATAAAATAGTCGGAGATGACAGCACCGTAGTAGCCGAGCCAGTTCCGAATCTCTTTGCCCGATTCAATTATGGATTCGCTCTCCTGTGGATGTACAATATCAAAATCCGATTTCCATGTAAACAGGAAAGAGAAAAGCGCGAGGAATAAATACACACCGGCAATCATTAAAAAGAATCCGGATGCAAGTTTGAAGCGCGGATCTTTTAAAAATGAAAGATCAAATTTTGATTTAGATGCCTTCCCCTTCTTCTCCTTCTCAGGCTTCTTAAATGTATTTGACTTATATGTGTTCTGTGCCATGCTCTGATTCCCGCAAAACTAAATAAAAACCCTGAAAGTGAGGTATGAATTACGTTGTTCAAAAAGCGAAATTGCCGTTCATTCAAACCTTACTTTGCCTTGCTTCGTATTTGATCGTTCTAAAAATTACTAACTTATCGAGTTGTGAGACCCTACGCGACTTTTATATTTCTTTTTTTCTTCGCTTCACTGGCGCAAGGTCAGTACTACCATTTTGAAACGATCACAGAGCAGAACGGATTGTCCGACAACCGTGTAACTTGTTTCTTAAAAGACCGCTCCGGCTTTATGTGGATCGGAACGGCCAACGGATTAAATCGTTACGATGGCTTCCAGTTCAGAATTTATCGTCCGGGTAACACACCGTTTAAGATCTCGCACGAGCATATCAACGACATCGAACAAGATCGTAAAGGACGTTTGTGGGTGGCCACCTGGAATGGGCTTAACGTATTAAATACCGAAAAGGATAGCCTATATACTTTTACCACGGGCCTCAACAACCAGCAGCCTAAAAAAAATAAACTCAGCAACGCGCTGGTGTGGGATATATATGCCGATGCATACGACCGCATCTGGATCGCGCCCGATGCCCGTGATCTTTGCTACTACGATCTCATATCAAATACATTCACACATTTTCCGTGGCGTGAGTTTGTGCATACAGCCTTACCGTGGCGACCGGCCAGTGCGTATACTGCTATACAGAAAATTACACGCAAGTCGATGGATGAACTGTGGCTGGGCACAACGGCCGGGCTATTTAGTTTTAATACACGAACGCATACCTTTTCATATTATGGTGGCGACTATACTTCCGACTTCGTTTACATTCGCACCGCTGAAAGTAATCACAAGGTTTTCTTCGGACAGGAAAGACTATATGTTTTCAGAACCGACAGCAGTGAACTGAAAGAAATTATACCGGGCAAGTCTTCTTCGCTGATCAAAGCACAAAACGAGCCGATCATTATACCAACGCTGAAAGGTGTATGGACGGTTGATCCCAAAACGGAAGAAGCATCTCCACTCATGGTGGACGATATCAATCCGTTTAGTATACATCATGAGAAGGCAACCAGTATATATCAGCACAACGGCATCATCTGGATTGGTACGTCACGGGGTATACGCATTTACGATCAGCACACGAATCTTTTTCCGTTCACACCCGTATTTACCAACACCAGCGCTTTACCGGCAGGAAATTGTTACCATGTACTCGATCATGAAGCCGACAATAAATACTACGTCAGCTCCTATACCCGCGATCGGCTTATGGTCATTAACAAGAGCGATGGCTCCATACAGGAGATCGCTTCCATCGGAGGCAAACCGCTGCTCAAATGTTCCTATACTTTTGAAGATTCCGGCCACCGGCTCTGGGTTCTAACAAGCCGGCATATATTCGTTTCCGACACTACACATTTACGCTTCTCTGTTTTTCCTTTTCCAACGAAAGAAGATGACTATCTCTTCAACGATATGATTGAAGATGCAGAAGGTAATTTCTGGTTTGCATCCTTGCACTATGGTATATTTCACTACAACCCGCAAACACAGGAGTGGAAACTTTTTACCGAACGCGAAGACGGGCTCTTCGCTTCACGACCTACTTCACTCCTCTCCGATGCTGCCCATCATAAAGTATGGATCGGAGACTATAGCTATGGTATATTTCAATACGATCTGCGAACGAAAAAATTTCAATACAGCGGAGTAGATCCCAACAGCCCGAATCGCCTGCACTCGGCACTCGTAAACGATCTGGCACAAGACAAGGATGGAAATATATGGATTGCCACTACATCAGGAGGCATAAGTAAATTTTCGTACAAAGCACTGCCCGGTAAAAACTTTACTACATTTTCGATTGAGAACGGTTTGCCGGAAAGTACAATCCATGCGATTGAAGTAGATGAGCACGGACACTTGTGGCTGGCATCGTTTAAAGGACTCACCTGTATCGATACACAAGGAAAAATTATACGGCATTACGATAAAGCCGCAGGGCTCCCTTTCGCGAACCTGAGCAATACAATTTCACGCAACAGTAAAGGAGAACTTCTTACAGGTGCCGGCAATGGCTTCATCAAATTTCACCCGGACAGTCTCGCGCATCACACTGAAAAATTCCCGGTTGTTATTACGCACGCCACGGTAAGTGACAGCGTTGTTGCCAGCGATGAAGATCCCGTATTCTCATACAAGCAGAATGAATTACTGGTAGAATTTGCTGCCCTTACCTTTACATTTCCGGCCCAGGTAAAATACTTCTATAAACTGGACGGCTTTGATGACGACTGGATCGATGCCGGTAACAAACACAACGCCCACTATATAAACCTGCGCGATGGGCACTATACATTCCAGGTGAAAGCTATAGATCCCACGGGGCAGGAATCATCCAACATTGCTTCGATTGAATTTACCATTACCCCTCCTTTCTGGAAACAGCTGTGGTTTATAGGTATATTGATTGGTATAGCTGGGTACGCGCTATACTCGGGCATCGTTTCGTTGCAACGTACGTTTACTGCACAGAAAATACTCAACCAGTTTGCCACTTCACTCTATAATAAAAATACTGTGAAGGATGTGTTCTGGACCATTGCCATTAACTGTGTAGAGTTACTCAAGTTTGAAGATTGCGTGGTATATCTGGTTATACCCGAACATGAAATACTGATACAAAAAGCAGCAGCCGGGCCGAAGAGTCGTGAGCCCTATCAAATTGTCAACCCCATCGAAATCCCGATTGGTAAAGGTATAGTGGGTACAGTTGCAAAAACCGGTAAACCTGAAATTATAAGTGATACATCCAAAGACAGACGCTATATCGTGGATGATGAGACACGCCTGTCTGAATTAACAGTACCCATTATTGTAGAAGGAAAAGTATTTGGTGTAATTGATTCCGAGAATAGTCGCAAGCGATATTTCAACTCGTGGCACCTGCACATGATGAAAGAGATTGCCGCGATCTGCAGCGCCAAGATAAGTCGTTACTTTGTGGAGGAACAGATACGCAGTAAAGTTGCGCGCGACCTTCATGACGATATGGGTTCAACGCTGTCGAGTATCAAGATCATGAGTAATATTGCGCTCGAGAAACGGGAAACGGAAGCATCGCAGACGTACCTGAAATCCATTCGCCAGAACGCGGCACTCATGCAGGAGAGTATGAGCGATATTGTATGGGCCATCAACCCGGAAAACGATTCGCTTGAAAAAGTAATTATCCGCATGAAAGAATTCACCGCAGAAATTCTGGAACCGCAGGATATATATTATGAATTTATTGAAGATGGCGACTTCACCACAGCCCGCATGGACCTGCATGTGCGCAAAGATTTCTATCTTATTTTTAAAGAAGCGATTAACAATGCAGCAAAATATAGCCGTTGTAAAAGATTGGTGGTGCACCTTACACGTTTCGCCCAGGGTATACGCCTGCGCATCAGCGATGATGGTATTGGCTTTGACAGCGCGTTGATTTCCAACGGAAATGGTTTAAAAAACATGCGCTATCGGGCCGAGTCGATTCATGCTGTTTTGCAGATTGAATCGGTGCCGGCAGAAGGTACCAGCATCATCCTGCGTATTCCACTCACATAATCAGGGTATCTGTAGAAACAATCACTTCACTTATATTGCAGACTGTGTCAATCCGCCTACTCTTATATGAAGATAATCAGCAATTGCGCGAAAGTGTCAGCGCGCTGATATCGCTTTCAACTGATTTCGTTCTTACCGGCAGCTTCGGAGAAGTATTGCATGTAGAAGAACAGGTAAAAAATCTGCAGCCCGAAGTTATCCTGATGGATATTGATTTACCGGGCATGAACGGCATTGAAGCCGTGAAGAAAGTACGGTCATTCAATTCTTCTATTTATATATTGATGCTCACCGTGTTTGATGATAACAAGCACGTGCTCGATGCAATCTGTGCGGGAGCTTCCGGCTATCTGTTGAAAAAATACTTGCCTGAAAAATTAATCGAGTCGATACACGAAGTTATGAACGGTGGTGCACCGATGAGTCCCGGCATAGCGCGTTTGGTCGTGGCACAGTTGCAACAACTGCCCGCAGACCAGGCCAACAAATACCAACTCACCGCCCGCGAAAAAGAAATTCTCGCCAGCCTCTCCAAAGGCAACAGCTATAAACTTATTGCAGCACATTTTGGTATCAGTATCGATACCGTGCGCACGCACATCAAACATATTTACGAAAAATTACAAGTGCGTAGTCAGACGGAAGCTGTCTCAAAAGCTATCAACGAAAAGCTTGTTTAACTTCTTAAGCCGGCCGCAATCAGTATATAAATATTTTTTCAACGTAACCTATCCGCTCACATTTTCGTGTGATGCATTCAATAGATCCCATACACTACCTTCGCCTCACTTAAGAAAGATATGCGTACTGAAAGACCCTCTCTATTCTTGACTTATGCAAACTCATATACTGCTATAGCTGCAGGTCAGCATAACAGTTGTGACTATAAAACCGATAGCCATACCGTTACCATGATTCAGTCAGTTGTATATAGACTTGCATAATTCAGGAATACGTTCATCAGTATGAAAAAAAATATTATAGTTGTTGCGTTGGCTTTAGCAACAGTTTGTTCGGCGTCCTGTTCGGAAAGTATTCCGGACTGCCCATCGAGGATGTGCATTGTGGCCGGTGGTTGGAAACTTACAGAGGTATATATTGATGGTGTGAAGGACAACACCAGCGATCTGAGTCAGTACAGGTTGACTCTGGCGGAACCCTCCCCAACCACCGACACCACATCCACTTTCAATCGGATACAGGTTAGCGGTAAAACAGATTCAGGCAACTGGTCTATCAAAAACAACAATACCATTCTGCAGTTGTTGCCAGCCGATGCTCCCAAAGAACAATGGGTAATTGAAAGTCTTACACCCCGCAAGATGGTTCTTGTTATCAATCGCGATACAGGTATAAAAGACGGTCCCTCTACCATCGAGTTTATTCTGGAACCTTATTGATATTGACATATAGTATACATGCACATGTATACCGGCACGCTTTAATCATTTTCGGTACGCTATACTCTGTCTATGAAAAAACTTATACTCTGTCTTTTTATTTCCATTCCCGTTGTTACCCAGGCACAGCTGTGGTCGATAGGCGCAAAAGCCGGCACCACATTCTCCAACTACAAAACAAAAACTCCCTGGAAAGAAGTGTCCAACATGGGATTCACCTTTGGTGCTATCGCCTTCAAGCAGGTAAACAGCAACATCGGTTTACAGCTGGAGTTACAGTATACGCAGAAAGGATACTATCATAAAGTATGCGATGGTATAACCGATCAGCTCGAAGCAAACTACCTGGAAGTGCCCATCATGCTCGACTATGGTTTTATTATTCCGGGTCTCGATAATTTCAAGGCGCACCTTACAGCCGGTATATATACAGCATACTGGATCAGCGGCAAATACAAAATGGAAGGTTTTGATCAGGCCAGTGAAGATTTTGATTTCGAGAAAAGCGAAGCTTCGCGTTTTGATATAGGTCCTAACGCAGGCGGACACATCGAATATATACTGAAGAACGGAAGTGTGTCGCTTGATTTCCGTTATGAAATGGGACTGCTCGATCTGCAAAAGAAACTAAACGATGACACGCGCAATAACAACCGCGCATGGATCATTGGCATCAGTTACCTGAAACCGATCGGAAATTAATTCAGTCTGCAATTGTAAGTATAACGCTCTATCCTTATGCAAACCCAATCTATATACCGGTTCATTGGTGTGCTGTTGATGATATTCAGTATACAGCAGGTATCGGCACAATCCAATACACACAGACTTGATGCCTATGTAGTGAGAAATTCTCCGGATCGTATCGCGCATGCCAATGGCTATACAATGCTGATGGGTTCAGGCATGTACGAAAGCGGTAAATTTTCAGGCAACGTTGCCGCTATAGATGCTGCCACGAGTATATACGATGCTGACTTCCCAAAGATAAGTGGAAATATAGGTGCTGTTGTTTCAGACGGACAGGGCGGTTGGTATATAGGAGGATCGCTCGAGGCCATTGACAACGAACCTGTCGGAAATCTTATTCACATCAAAGCTGATAAAACACTTGATACCAGCTTCAACCCGGAGCCGAACACGTACGTGCGCACGTTACTGCTGGAAGGTACTACACTATATATCGGTGGCAACTTCGCAGAGATCATGGGACAGAGCAGAAATTACCTCGCTGCGATCGATGTCTCCACCGGCACACTCCTTCCGTGGAATCCGAACCCAAACAGTTTTGTACATGCAATGCAGGTAGTAGGTACCACCGTATATGTAGGCGGTGAGTTCTCTTCCATAGGCGGACAATCACGGAATAACCTTGCAGCCCTCAACACTACTACCGGTGCTGCTACGAGCTGGGTTCCTCCTGCCATTGACAACGATATATATACCCTGGCGGTAAACACGGCAACAAATACTATTTTTATTGGAGGAATTTTCGATGCTGTCGGTGGACTTACACGCACCGGATTGGCCGCCATCAACATCGGTACAACTACCGGAACCATAATCCCGGGCTGGGTGGCTAACACCAATGGTACAGGCTATATTTACAAGGTTACCTTATCAGGCACAAGCTTGTTCGTTGCAGGTTTTTTCACAACTATCAATGGTGTAAGCCGAAACTCTGTAGCTGCCGTCAGCACAACCAATGGAAGTGTTACCAGCTGGGATGCAAAACTGGGGGCTTACTCTACGGTCTATGCACTGGCATTAGCCGGATCAACACTATATATAGCGGGCTATATAAACCAGATAAATTCCACGGATCAATCAGGCATCGCAGCTGTAGCCGTTAGCAACGGAGCACTGCAGAGCTGGAATCCCAATCTTAATTCTGATGTACAGGCTGTAGCCGCTAGCGGCAGTACTGTTTTGGCAGGCGGGTATTTTACCATTGTTAAACCGCAGGTACCCGGCAGCGCCATTATCTTTAATGAAGCTACCGGAGAGCAATGGCCCTATCCCATCGTGGTGAATGATGGAGGTGAAATATATACCATGGCTATACAAGGTAATACCGTATATATAGGTGGTGCGTTCACTACTGTAAACGGATCAAATCGTAAAAATCTGGCGGCCTTTAATCTTTCTACCGGAGCCCTGCTGTCTTGGGCACCGGTAGTTAATGGAACTACGGCTACATTCGACAATACGGTTGTGCGCAGCATGAAGATTAAAGACAACCTGCTATATATAGGGGGCACGTTTCTGAGTGTAAACGGATCAACCCGTCCGAACCTGGCTGCTGTCGATATCACATCCGGAACGGTCAACGCCTGGAACCCGATCGCGGGCGATGGAAAAACCACCAGCCAGTACGTTAACACCCTCGATATATCCGGCAATACAGTATATATAGGGGGCATGTTCAACCTGATCAACGGCACAGCTCGCACACACCTGGCCGCAATAGATGCCTCCACAGGAACGCTCACCGCATGGGCTCCGGAAGTAAATGGATCATTCATCACAAAGTTGATCGTGGCTGGCAATACGATATATGTACTGGGCGATTTTCCAAAATCAATTGGTGGTGCGTATAGACCATACGGCATTGCTGCGCTGGATGCAACCTCGGGACTTGCTACAGCATGGAATCCTGTCTTTGAAAACGGACTTGTAAATGATATCGCTGTAAACAACCGTGATCTGTATGTAGCCGGATACTTCGATGAAGCTGCAGGTGTTAGAAGAAACGGTATAGCCTCGTTCAACCTTACTACTACTGCTATTAACGACTGGAACCCGGACATTGTAGAAGACGAAGGCGGCTTCTATGTATATACCATTGCTGCATCGAATATACGACTGTCCGTTGGCGGAGGATTCTACTATATAGGAAACGAACCCCGCGGAAACTATGCGGAGTATGAGTTATGTAACGCGGTGGCTGCTGTTACCTTGAGCGGCTCCACACTATCGGTACAAGCCGGAGGAAGTTACCAGTGGTATCTGAACGATGAACCTATAGCCGGGGCCACAAGCCAGACATTGGACATTAGTCTATTGGAGAACGGTATATATTCAGTAGATGTCACGGCCAACGGATGTACCGGGCGCTCCGCAGATTTTGTATACCTCATCACCGGAAATGAGACTGCCGCCGATCACAACATTATACTATATCCCAACCCTACATCATCGGAGGTTATCATCCGTTTTGCAGAAGCCGAACCATCGTCTATTACACTACTGAATGTAATGGGAAAGACGCTTCAAACTATACAGGGCGCTGAACGTGAGAACCGGATCGGACTGACCGGACTTCCTGAAGGTACTTACCTGGTAAAGATTCGCTATAACAATACGGAAGTGATCCGCAAGGTGGTAAAGATCAACTAGCGTGATTGAGTTTTTTACCGTTCATAAAGATTATCAGGTATACCATTAAAGTATAGCATCAATCTGCAGATATTGCGAGCCTGAATTGACTCGCCCTATGAAAACATTACAATGGCTGGCATTGGCATGCATTCTCGTTACAACTGCATGCAATCCTGAAAAAGAAACGACCTCGTATCCTGATGTTAAACCACCGGTAGCAGCAAAGAAGCCTTTTGAAATTGTATCCCGTCACGGTCACAAGCGCGTAGATGAATATTACTGGCTGAAGAATCGCGAAGACTCCGCGGTGATAACATACCTGAAAGCCGAGAACGCTTATGTCGACACCATGCTGAGCGATACCCGGTCGCTGCAGGAAAAGCTGTTCAACGAAATGAAGGGACGCATCAAAGAGAAAGATGAATCAGTCCCCTACCGGCTTGATGATTACTATTACTATACCCGCTACGAAGAAGGTTATGAGTACCCGTTGATCTGTCGCAAGAAAGGATCGCTGGATGCGGCCGAAGAAGTAATTGCCGATGGCAACGATCTGAGTAAAGGACATAACTTTTTTGATATTGATGCTGAAGTAAGTCCCAATCACATGCTGGCCGGAATCATAACGGATACGGTGGGACGCAGATTTTATACCATCCGTATAAAAGACCTGAAAACAGGCAACCTCTATGCGGACAAGATTGGTGGTACGGAAGGTGAAATGGTATGGTACAACGACAATAAGACTTTTATATATGTACAGGCTGATCCGGAAACCTTGATCGGCAACAAGGTATACCGCCACACGCTGGGCACATCTGCTTCGCAGGATGAGTTGATCTATACTGAAAAAGATTCCACGCTGGAGTGTTCCATTCACAAATCAAAATCAGAAAAGTATATATTCATTACCAGCAGCCGCACCGATGCACAGGCTGAGCGCTACCTGGACGCTGATCAGCCGAAAGGCAAAGCTATCATTCTTGAGCCACTGCAAGCCAACGTGAAATATAGTGCCGATCACGCCAACAACAACTTCTATATACTTACCAACCTGAACGCTCCTAATTTCCGCCTGGTGCAAGCGCCTGTCTCAAAACCTGCAAAGGAAAACTGGACAGACCTCATACCACACAACGACAAGGTGTTTATTGAAGATGTAACGTTATTCAAAGATTATTTTGTATTGGAAGAAACAACGGAAGGGCTAAGTAAAATACGCATCGTTCGGTGGAGCGACAAGAAAGAACATGCCGTTGACTTTGGTGAGCCGGTATATTTCGCGAGTCTCTCGGCCAACCCGGAGTTCAATACAACGATAGTGCGCTATAATTACCAGTCGCTTACTACACCGAACTCGGTATACGACTACGATGTAACTACGCAGGAAAAGAAATTACTGAAGGCACAGGAGATACTGGGCGGTTTTGACAAGAACAACTATCAGGCAGAGCGTGTCATGGTAAAAGCGCGCGATGGTGCTATGGTTCCCGTATCGATCGTATATCGCAAAGACCTATTCAAAAAAGACGGAAGTAATCCGGGACTGCAATATGCATATGGATCATACGGTGCCTCCACGCCTGCATTTTTCAGTTCTACACGACTGAGTTTGCTCGATCGCGGATTTGTATATGCCATCGCGCATATTCGTGGCGGACAGGAGATGGGTGGCAAATGGTATGACGATGGCAAGATGCTGAAAAAGAAAAACACCTTTACTGACTTTATCGATTGCTCGGAATACCTGGTACAAAGTAAATATATAGCAAAAGATAAACTGTTTGCTAATGGTGGCAGTGCAGGAGGTTTACTGATGGGTGCTATAACAAACATGCGTCCTGATCTTTACAAAGGCGTTATAGCCGAAGTTCCGTTCGTTGACGTTATCACAACCATGATGGATGAAAGTATACCGCTTACAACTTTTGAGTGGAAAGAGTGGGGCAACCCGAATGTAAAGGAAGAGTATGAGTATATGCTTTCGTATTCACCATACGATAACGTGGAGAAAAAAGACTATCCGAATTTACTGGTAACAACTGGTCTGCACGATAGCCAGGTACAATACTGGGAACCTGCCAAGTGGGTTGCCAAACTGCGTACGATGAAAACAGACAACAACCTGCTTCTCTTTAAAACCAACATGAGTGCCGGTCACGGAGGATCATCCGGCAGATTCCAGGCTTTGAAAGACGAAGCCCTCGCGGATGCCTTTATGCTGAAGCTGGCGGGGATAAAAGAATAGTATAAATGTATATATAGCGTAAAAGGCATAGGTATTTCCTATGCCTTTTATCTTATAAGCGGGTGTAATAAACTCCAAATTGTCGGTCCGGCTGACCGATATAAAAAATTTCGTAAATTTGTTGCATGGATTGGCAGAATTATATCGTATCGGACAAGGATGTGCTGTTGGGAAAGCCTACGATAAAAGGAACCCGGACTTCCGTTGAACATATCGTGGGACTGCTCGCGCAGGGATGGACTGAAAATGATATCCTGGAAAATTACCCACGCTTGACAAAGCAATCTCTTCAAGCTGTCTTTGCTTACATACAGGACTGTATTCATGACGGCCTGTTATTCACACCAACAAGAAAGACAGCATAACCGTTAAATGAAAACTACTGGCAAACGAGAACTTCCCATTAAAGAGTGTTCTGTATTTAAGAAGTAAAGGTTATGATATTGTATCGATCGGTACAGACAACCCAAGCATTGCAGATCATGTTGTGATGACTATTGCCATGAAAGAAGAACGCACCATTCTGACATTTGACCGTGATTATGGTGAACTTATTTTCAAACATAACTACAAACCTGAAAAGGGAGTCATTTATCTGCGACTTGCAGAATATGAAGCGGATGAACCGGGTAAATTTGTTGAAGAATTGATCAGCACACAGGACTATAACTTCTTTCGCGCTTTAACAGTTGCCGATAAAAACGGTATTCGCCAAAGAACATATTGAATATATAATCAAGGCTTCAGCACTTCAGATATATATGTAATTCTGTCAATACTGCAAAGTCACCCTGATACCCGAATTCTTACACTCTTAAGAACCTTTCTGATTGCTGCTTATATGAAAAGTTAAATCGATCGCCAGTCGGTTATTTGATGCGGTATATTTATCAGGCATAATAATTTAGTTTACTAACTTCCGCAAAGAACATCGGACGAACAAAAACAAAGAAGTTATGAAAAGTAAATTAAACGCATGGCTACTGCTGGGATTACTGATAACCGGTTTCAGCGCTTGCGATGATGACGATGAAACACTGAGCCGCACGGTGGAAGGACGCTGGCAGGGCACGCGCCTGGAGCTCACACTGGAAGCCTTTGGTGTTCCTGTACGAAACGAAGATGACGATACGTTTGATGCCAAACTCGAATTTAAAGCGAACGGCTCGGTAACCATCGAAGATGAAGGACAATCTGCTACCGGTACATGGGTTCAAAATGGCAATACGCTAACACTGAGTGTAAATTATACCATAGAGAACATTAGTCTGTCCGGAGACTATACCATTGAAGAACTTACTGATACAAGTCTTAAACTCTATGCCGAACGTGATGAGACCTACGAAGATCCCGACACCGGCCTGGAGATTGACGGAAAACTAAAAGCAACACTGCACTTTACAGCTATACCTTAGCTTTTGATTTGCTATAGTTTAGTAAAGCCTTGTTGATCCGTTTTACAAACGAGGGACCTTCATATATAAAGCCGGTGTATATCTGTACAAGATCTGCACCGGCTTTTAGTTTTTCTACTGCATCTTCCGGAGCCATTATACCGCCTACACCTATAATTGGAAAATCCTTACCAAGCATGTTGCGCAGATAAGCGATTACCTGTGTTGATCGTAATGTCAACGGTTTTCCACTCAAGCCGCCATTCCCTATAGCGGTAACGTCAGCAACCGGTGTAAGCAGGTCGCTTCGATCAATGGTTGTATTGGTGGCGATCACACCATCAGTTTTCGTTTGCTTTAGTATATAGACTATATCATCCAGCTGTGATGGAGAAAGATCGGGTGCTATCTTCAGCAATACCGGTTTATACTTTTCTTTCTGTTTGCTGAGCGTTATAACATGACTTAACAATTTCTGCAACGGTTCCTTTTCCTGCAGCTCGCGCAGGCCTGGTGTATTCGGAGAACTTACGTTTACAACAAAGTAATCTACATACGGATAAAGTGCTTCAAAGCAATAGGCATAATCATCCATTGCATTTTCATTTGGCGTAACTTTATTCTTGCCAATGTTACCACCTACCAATACGAGCGACTTCCGTTTTCTTAATCTTTCAACAGCTGCTGCTACACCTTCGTTATTAAATCCCATGCGGTTAATAAGTGCCTGGTCTTGCGGAAGACGAAACAACCGGGGTTTATCATTGCCGGGTTGAGGTTTCGGTGTTAATGTACCAATCTCCACAAAGCCATAGCCGAGGCAGGCCATCTCGTCAACAATCCGGGCATCCTTATCCAGGCCCGCAGCGAGGCCTACAGGATTTTTAAATCTTAGCCCAAAAATTACACGTTCTAATTGCGGATGTTCGAAATGGAATAAAAAACGAAGAAAAGCCTTACCCCCTGGTATCCTTCCGCTTATGCGGAGAACAGCAAAAACAAAATGGTGAATCTTTTCAGGGTCGACTAGAAAAAAGAGCGGACGAATGAGAAATTTGTACATGATGGCAAAGATATACACTTAGGCAAGGATAATAACTACTGGCGGATTTCTCCTATTGATATTCCTAAAAAATGGTATGTTCGCGCCCTAAATAAATTTAGTTTACCTATGAAAAAACTTTTAGTTATTGCGTCACTTACATGCCTGACACTTATGATAGCAGGGAATGCGCAGGCACAACAGCAAGCAGTGAAGAACCGTTTGGGTTTCTTTCTGGCAGCAGCATCAGGCGACATTGATGAAGTTGGAATTGGCGGTATCGGTGAATTCAAAGTAGCGAACAAAGTAACTATTTCTCCACAGTTCGTGGTATACTTTCCGGAAGACCGTGGAAATCATGATGTAAGCTTCTTCGAAGTAAACGTTAATGCAAACTACTACTTCTACAACAAAGACATCTTCGAATTTTATGGATTCGGTGGTTTGAACTTTACACGCTGGCACATTGATTATGACAATCGTGATTGGAATGATGACAGCGATGTTGAAGTTGGTTTGAACCTGGGTGGCGGTATTAACTTCGAGCTTGGCAAGAGCGTTGTACCATTCTCTGAGATTCGTGCTACAATCGGTGACTTCGATCAAATTGTAATCAGCGGTGGTTTAAAATTCAACTTGCGCTAAGAAAATTTCTACTTCATAAAAAATGCCTGGCGTTATCGTCAGGCATTTTTATTTATAGGATACTATATTTTAAGATATATCAGTTCTTCTTTTTTCTCTTCGGAAACTTCCGCAGTGCTTTGTATACAGTGCTATCGATCAGTTTAATGTCCGTGGTATCCATCAGCAGTGTGCCGCTTGTTTTCCAAAGATCTTTTTTCGACTGCGTATAGTCTACTTCTATTTCCAGTAAAGTCTCCCTAAAATCGCGTGACCATGAGCGCGACTGATCAACATCCGCAGCTGTTGAAGCAGGCGTTTCTCCCAACGGTCCGAGGTTTTCAGTTTCAGTTTGCTTGAATGACCCCGTTACATAACTCACCGTCATGTCTGCAGTGGAATCAGGTATATAGCGATAGCCCTTGGCTTCAAGCTCTGTAATAATCGCGGTTTTCATTTTCTCGAAGATCTGCTCTTCGCTCATCTTGCGTTCATCTTTCGGAGTAATCACCTCACCTTTCACAACGGTAAAAGTCTCATACTTGGTTACATCTGCATTGGGGGCCTGTACAACTTTAAAAGATTGCGCCACAACTGTAGCACAACAGTAAAATAATACAAGCGTGGTTAGAGTATATTTCTTCATGTTCATAGGTTCTAAATCATAATGGTCGTTTATACTTTTCGGCCCGTGGTAAATACGCTACAAAGTTACAGTATTTCAGGTGCGTACTAAAATCGCGCCCGGAGGAATATAACTATTTACCATTCAGGAACGGGGATGGAATTCTTGTATAACCTGACGCAAATAATCGCGATCCAGGTGAGTATATATTTCCGTAGTAGTAATCGATTCGTGGCCCAACATCTCCTGAACAGCACGCAGATCGGCACCGCCTTCTATCAGATGCGTAGCAAATGAATGGCGAAATGTATGCGGACTCACCGTCTTGTTCAACCCAATACTCAGCGCGAGGTTCTTAATGATCGTAAACACCGTCACGCGCGTTAGTTTCTTGCCATGACGATTCAGAAATACATAAACCGATGAATCTTTATGGGGAGGTTTATGCGGATGCTTACCACGAATTTCATCTATATAAATCTTCGTGAATTTCATGGCATCGCGACCAATCGGCACCAGGCGTTCTTTGTTACCCTTCCCTACTACCCGCAAAAAACTTATATCAAAGTAAATGTTATTCAGCTTCAGATCAACCAGCTCACTAACCCGCAGCCCGGAACTATATAATACTTCCAGCATAGCGCGGTTGCGCGCACCTTCCGGTGTAGAGAGATCGATGGCATTGAACAACCTTTCTATCTCCGGGTAACTTAGTGTATCGGGTAACTTTCGTCCCAGCTTCGGGCCTTCTATGAGCGCAGTCGGATCTTTTTCAATGAGCTCTTCGAACATCAGGTATTTATAGAACGCTTTAATGCCCGAGAGGATCCTGGCCTGACTATAGGCGCTCATGCCCAGCTCATTTACATATTGCAGAAACTCCTGCAGTAATTTTGTACTTACCTGTGTTGGCGATACCTGCGGATATTTCATACTGATAAACTGTTGCAGCAGCGCTACATCGTGCAGGTATGCTTCTACCGAGTTGACTGAAAGCGATCGCTCCAGTTTCAGGTAGTTGTTAAAATGTCGCCTCTGCATCTCCCAGTTCATACTTCAATATTAAGCGAAAGAAAGTTTTTTATTCTTCACCGCCTCCTTTTAACTTTCGAAATATCGCAACAACCCCCAATGAAACTACAGATCATCAACGGCCCTAATTTAAACCTCCTCGGCAAACGTGAACCTACTGTCTACGGAAACCTTTCGTTCGAAGATTTTTTCGAAACACTGAAAAAGCGTTATCCGGAACATGAGCTTCATTACTATCAATCCAATGTAGAAGGTGAACTCATCAACAAGATTCACGAAACAGGTTTTAGCTTTGACGGTATCATTCTCAATGCCGGAGCCTATACACATACTTCGGTTGCCATTCACGATGCTGTTGGCGGCATTGCAACTCCCGTAGTGGAAGTTCACATTTCCAATGTATATGCACGCGAAGAGTTCAGGCATAAAAGTCTCATTACTTCAAAATGTGTAGGCATGATGACTGGCTTTGGTATGGAAGGCTATGCGCTGGCAATTGAATACTTCAAGTCGCGCGCAGCTGCGAAGTAAATAGTAGATGTGTAACGAACGGTAAAGTCACGCGTAAACCTAAATATTTAATACTCGTATCATTACCTGTAGCCATGCTACACCGCAGTATAAGTATAGTATATATTGATTTTTTTAAACAGGCAGTAAACCCTCATTCTCATGATTTCCTTTTATCCGGGTCCATCACGTGTACATGACGAAATTCCGAAGTATGTAAAGGATGCTTTTTCAGCAGGCATCATGAGCATCAATCACCGCAGCGCTGATTTCGTGAGCATGTCCGAGAAGACTATAAAACTGCTGAAACAGAAACTAAATATACCGCGCAACTATACGGTGTTCTTTACTTCATCAGCCACGGAATGCTGGGAGATTATCGCGCAATCTGTTGTAACGGATAAGAGTTATCACTTATACAACGGCTCCTTCGGACAGAAGTGGTTTGACTATACCAAACGCATACATCCATTAGCAGAACCTTTGCCGTTTGATGTCAACGAAAAGCTCGATCCTAAAAAACTCATCTTCGATTTAAAAGAAGGCATAATCTGCATTACGCAAAACGAAACCTCCAACGGTACGCAAGTGAGTAATGCTATTATTCGCGCTATCAAAAAGAACAACCCGTCTTATTTACTCGCGATTGATGCTACATCATCCATGGCCGGAATTGATCTCGATTTTAAATCAGCAGATATATGGCTGGCTTCTGTGCAGAAATGTTTTGGATTACCGGCAGGATTAGGACTGATGGTTTGTTCGCCTCAAGCGATTGAACGCGTCAAGACAATCAACGAGAAGAATCACTACAACAGTCTCACGTTTATGACGGAGATGATGGATAAATGGCAAACACCGTTTACGCCTAACGTGCTCGGTATTTACCTGTTGATGCGCGTGCTGGAAAATACAGAGGCTATAAAAACCACGCACGATCTGATCGAGGAACGCTACAACAAGTGGATCAATTTTCTGAAAAGCCGAAAAAACATACGCCACTTCGTAAGCGAAGAAGCCGTGCAATCCTATACCGTGATACCGGTAACAGCCGATGAGCAAACTATAGCAGCTATTAAAAAAAGCGCAAAGAAAGAAGGCATTTTACTGGGTGAAGGTTATGGCAATTACAAGCCTGTTACGTTCAGAATCGCCAACTTTCCGGCTTTAAAAGAGAAAGAGATAAAGACGCTGATGAAGTTTCTGGAGAAGTATTAAATGCGTTTTTCAATCGATAACTCAAAACTTGACAAAAGTGAATCGGGCATTACATTCCAAAAAAAATTATATATTCACAAGCTTGTTTTTCAAAAAACTATCCAACTTTGTATAATCAATACCTCAAGATGACCGGAATTTCAAGACAACTTATGCGAATAGTGCTCCTGGCATTACTATTCCAGTTTTTGTCACCGGCATTCTTTACTGTAATTACACAAAGCGACAGTATAATTGACGACCATCACGGAGCCGTTCTTCACGCACATCACAGCTCGATCGTTGTTCCGCAGCTCTTAAAAGAAAAGGATGAGACTGAAGAATATAAATCAGACGTCCTTGATCTCGTTGACTTTTTCCCGCTCATTGATTTTTCTGATCAATCGTTTTTATTAACACAATTGCATGGAAGTAAATTTAGTCGATTTGCTTTCAGTGATCACATTGACAGGCATCCGCCTCTGTTTACGCTGCATCGCGCATTTATAATCTGATTTACTCTTTTCCAGGCTGACTTTCACAGTCCCTGAAACGCCATGCCTATTCGGCATAGTCGCGCTAATTCTCTTTTGTTCATTCGTGATTTAGCCGACCTGATCATTTACTTCCGCTAACACATTCGGTAGTCTGCTCGGGTCGGTTCCGTCAAAGAACATAGTCATCAATTTCATTTTAAATATTTCAGTTATGAACAAGACGCTCAGTTCATCGCATTATCTGACAGTAAAAAAAACTGACCATGTTTCAACTCTTGAAATTCCGGTCCTGTCTTATAGTCACTTCTATACGGTTGTAGCCGAATTACTACGGCAACCGGGCAATCACTGTACGCTATATACAGCGTATGCTGAGGATAGCGATCGGATAAAATTCATCTGCTATATCCAAAATGATCTTGATCAAGAGATAAAAATCCTGAGTCATGAACTTCCGACCGAGGGCAGAAAACAATTGGTTTCGCTCTCCAAAGATTTTCTTTCGATATCCCCTTTCGAAAATGAGATCGCTAAAAATTTCGGAATTGACTTTTTGTACCTAAATGCATCTAATCCCCAACGCTCATAATAATTAAACATGAAAGCTTTAAATATTCCTAAAGATGGCTTCGCCGGCCTGAAAGAAAACTGGAAGACCGATACACTGTCGGGGTTCCTGGTATTTTTATTGGCATTACCATTAAGTCTCGGTATAGCGAAGGCCAGCGGTTTTGATGCCGCCATGGGCGTACTTACGGCCATGATAGGTGGTCTTGTTGTAAGTATATTTCAAGGTGGTCGTCTCACCATCAAAGGTCCTGCAGCAGGCCTCATTACCGTTTGTGCCGGTGCTGTAACCGATTTAGGCGCGCTGCACATTGAAGGAGTTTCAGCTACACAACTTGCCTGTGGCGCGGTTGTGATCATGGCTGCTATACAAGTATTATTTGGCGTATTGAAATTCGGATCACTGAGTGACTTCTTTCCTCACTCTGCCGTACACGGTATGCTCGCTGCGATTGGCGTATTGATTTTCGCAAAACAGTTTCCTGTATTACTCGGTGTTGATTCTGCTTTAACAAAAGGCCTTAGTCCTATACAGTTATATACTCATATACCGGTATTCATTGCCAACGCAAACTGGCATATAGCATTGATAGGTATATTAAGCTTGGTGATCATCTTTGGTTTGCCTGCACTCGGGGGTGTATTCAAAAAGATACCGGCTCCGATGCTGGTTCTGGTGATCATGATTCCGCTGGCATTAGTTCTTAATTTCAAGAACCTGTATAAAGGTTCCCTGGTTAGCATTGGCGATTTCTGGAAGAACGTAACGTTCAGCGCAAGCTTTGCCGCTATTGACACATTCGTATTCTGGAAATATGTATTCATGTTCCTGTTCGTGAACAGTCTTGAATCGCTGCTCACCGTAAAAGCGATTGATGGTCTTGATCCATGGAAACGCAAGTCAGACTATAATAAAGACCTGAGAGCTTTAGCATTGGGTAATGGTATATCAGGTTTACTCGGAGGCCTGCCGATGATTTCTGAAGTAGCGCGCAGTTCAGCGAACGTTAACAACGGTGCGCGTACACGCTGGGCTAACTTCTTCCACGGTTTATTCCTGTTCATTGCCATGCTGTTACTTATACCGGTAATTGAAATGATACCGAATGCTGCATTGGCTGCTATGCTTATCGCGGTGGCGTATCGTTTGGCATCACCGAAAGAATTTATCGGTACCTATAAAATCGGTCCGGAGCAATTTGTAATATTCGTAGTAACTATCGTGGTTACCGTAGCAGAAGATTTACTGTTAGGTGTAGCCGCGGGTATACTTACCAAGTTCATCTTCCACATCATTAACGGTGCACCGCTCACAAGTTTATTCAAAGCAGACTATACACTTACCGAAGAGAATGAAGAGTATACTGTAAAAGTAAGAGGTGCTGCTACATTCTCGAACTTCCTCGGCTATAAGAAACTGTTCAGCCAGTTCAAACCTGGTAAACTGATCACCTTCAGCTTTGGTGATGCCAAACTGGTAGACCACTCGTTCATGGAACAACTCCATCACTTCGAAGAGGATTATCATCAGACCGGTGGTAAAGTAGTATGGAATGGTTTAGAACGATTCAGTCCATTCTCGAATCACCCGCTGGCGGCACGCAAAGTGTCCAAAGACTCTGCGAGTAAAATTGAGATACGCCTTACACCACGTCAGATAATGCTGCGCACACTGGCTGATAAAAATGATTTTAATTTCTATCCGCAAAAAGTTCGCACCGCTGCCAAGTATAAAGACTTCCCTATACAGAAAGGAAACAAGATCGAATACGAAGAGAACGTATTGGTGAAATATAGCGACTTTGCCAAGATTGAGGTTTCGGATATAACATTGAGTGAAGGAGCACGCACCGCACAGCAGGATACGCACATTACTATTCTGCATGTAACCGATCTGAATATTACTATTCCGGATTTTGCACTGGAGCCTGAGGATCTCTGGACTAAATTCTCCGAGCTTACTTTCGGAAAAGATATAGACTTCAAAGATCATCCGGTGTTCTCGAATAAATATTACCTGCGGGGTGATGACGAGGCTGCGGTTCGTGAATTCTTCTCTGAAAGCGCATTGGTATATCTGGAAAATCACAATGGTATACATATAGAATCACATCGTAATAAACTGCTGGTATATAAGAAGCGCGAAGAACTTACTGCTGAAGACATTCGCGAAGTGGTTGAATTTGTAGAAGGTTTTGTAAGTGCATTAAGTAAGCAGCCCGTACAAACGGCTTCTATATGAAAAGCCTGATGCCATTCAGATCGTTACTTCGGGAAGAGAAAACGCTCATCATTGCATGCCATGAAAAAGACAGCTGCATGAAGCGTAATTGGAATAGAAATATACTGGTCATCAGTTCCCCTGGTAACGTTCTGGGTGAGCACAGCGATGCGCAGTTTCAAAAAATCAGATACTATATTGAAGAGAAAGGCTGCAGGCAAATAATTATTACCGGTAACCCTCACACGGAGGCCGTAGAAAGCATTAAGAAAGATGCATTAGCCCAACCGCTGGTTGCCGACCTTACGTTTAACCTGCATCCTTTTTCCATTCAATATAAAACAGACCCGGCTTTTTTCGAGCGGGCATTGCTTGAACTTAATATTGTGCAGCAATGCAATGCGTTGCTGACATACGACTTTATACAGAAGCGCATCCGTGAAAAGAAACTTACTGTAATGGGTGTACTCCGGGCCACCGAAGGCAAAGAACCATTGCGCGTATTCTACAACGGCATTCCTCACAACCAGGTTATTTCTTACAACTAATACACAAGCGGAGCCATTACCCCGCAGAAAAAAAATAATTTTGGGACATGTGACTATATAGTACCGGCTGCATCCAAATACAGCAAGATATATAGTACACATTAGAAACTCCTTAGAAAAAACTAAAATCATAGCGAATGAGAAAAACAGTACTTACGATCTTGGCGGGAATTGCGCTGCCGATTTTTGTTTCGGCACAAACGCAACCAGACTCGCAGACCACAACTACTACTTCTACTGCTCCATCACAACCCAAACCAAAGGCAAATACAATTGAAGAATTGAAATTGAAACTGAATGAAGATGGCAGCCATTATCTGAAGTGGACATTCTCAAACCAGGTTTGGATTCGCTACAATCAAAGCAACCCGGGCACTACAGTTATGAGTGAACGTGCTAACGAAACATTTGATATAGGTTTACGCAGAACACGCATTCAGTTCTATGGACAATTAACCGATCATGTTTTCTTCTATACACAGTTCGGTCAGAATAACTTTAATTTTCTTTCAGGTCAAAATGCTTCCAACAGTGGCAACCGGAAGTTTCAGGTGTTCTTCCACGATGCATTGGGTGAATATAAAATCTGGAAAGATAACGATTGGTTGAAACTCGGTGGTGGGTTAACTATTGCTAACGGACTTTCACGTTTCAGTCAACCGAGTGTTAGTACTATTATGACATTGGATGTTCCTGTATTTGCACAGGCTACTGTAGACCAGACCGATGAGTTCTCCCGGAAGCTAAGTATATATGCACGCGGTCAGGTAGGTAAATTTGACTATCGTGTTGTGTTGAGTGATCCGTTCCCGATAACCAGCAACGGACAACCTGCACCTGCTATAGGGCCCAATGCAACCTTCGCGCAAACCGGACACCACAAACAATATCAAGGTTTCTTCATGTGGAATTTCTTTGATAAGGAATCCAACATTACGCCCTATATGACCGGTACATATCTCGGTAAAAAGAAAGTGTTTAACCTGGAAGCAGGTTTCATCACACAGAAAAATGCCATGTGGACTTCTACGGATGGCGGTGTAACAACCAACTACCAGAATATGAAGTTGTGGTCTGCTGCATTATTCTATGATGCACCATTGAATACTGAAAAAGGAACAGCACTCTCTGCGTATGCAGGATACTATAATCTTGACTACGGCACGAATTACCTGCGCTTCAACGGTTCTATGAATCCTGCCAACGGACTGGCTACTGGCTCCCAGTACATTGGAGGAAGCCAGGGAAATGCATTCCCAATGTTTGGTACTGGGCAAGTACTCTATGCGCAACTAGGATACCTGCTGAAGAAAGATCTGTTAGGCGAAGGTAACGGAACACTGATGCCGTATGCTTCGTTGATGAGCGCCAACTACGATCGACTCGAAGACCAGATGAATGTGTGGGATGTAGGTGTTAACTGGTTCATTAAAGGACACAACAGTAAAATTACACTTGATTATCAAAGTCGTCCTGCGTTCATAAACCAGGGAGGCGACTATATAAAGGATGGTACAAAAGGACAAGTATTACTGCAGTACCAGATATACTTCTGATAAACATCAAAGACTACTCAGGTAATTCTACCGTTACCTGCGTTCTTCACTAAGGGGTTAGATTAGGTTTAGGTAGACAGGTGCCGGACATTGTTCCGGCACTTTCGTTTTATATACCTATGATAGGAATTTTATTTCAGTGCAGTTACCCACTTCAAATGTATACTCAATAACAATATATACCTATATATATGGTAATATTTACTCAAGTAAAAAATACTGTTTAAACAACTATTAACATTAAATCCGTTGCTGTAGCATTGCACCCGTTAAACATTTTATATCTATGAAAAAACAATTACTGTTTGCAGCAATGTTAATCGTTGCGGGCTCTTCGTATGCCCAATCAATCATCCCTAAAGCCGGAGCATCATTATCGTATTTCAGCAATACGGATGCACAATCTGATTCTAAGTTCGGTTTCATAGTTGGCGTAGGATTTAATTTACCACTTGGTGAAGGTGCGTTCTCTATCCAACCGGAATTGAATTTCATTCAAAAAGGAGACAAAGCAGAACAGGATGACAACTCTGAAAAACTGACTCTGAACTATATCGAGTTACCTGTATTGGTAAAAGCTTCCTTTGGAGGTGCTACTAAATTTTATGTTAATGCTGGACCTTCATTTGCTCTTGGTGTTGGTGGCAAGTATAAAGTTCAAGAAGGTTCTGACAAGTTTGATGCTAAAGTAAAATTCGGAAAGTCAGATGATGAAAATTCTGAAGACTTATACCTGAGCGAAAGATTTGATTTCGGACTTCAATTTGGTGGTGGTGTCGTTATTGCCGAAAAAGTAATGGTAGACATTCGTTACGGATTAGGGTTGTCAGAAATCAATGACGGATCAAGTGTAAAGAATGCAGCTTTCCAGTTTACGGTTGGTGTGCCAATCAGTCTCAAATAAGACAGCGTGATAAAAAGCCCTCTCAAAAAGCCAGATTCATATCTGGCTTTTTTCGTTAGTTTTGCGCTATGTTTAATTTCAAGGAAATATTTTCTGTTACCCTCATTCTCTTCTCCGTCATCGATATACTCGGATCCATCCCGTTTATCATCATCATTCGCAAGCGCGAAGGAAGAATTCATGCAGAGAAGGCCACACTCATATCAGCAGCATTAATGGTTGGCTTCCTGTTTCTGGGCCAATCTATACTCAAACTTTTCGGACTCGATGTTGCATCATTCGCAGTGGCCGGTGCCATTGTAATTTTTATTGTGGCCATGGAAATGATACTGGGTATAACCTTGATCAAAGACGACCCCGATGCCAAGGGTTCCGGTTCTGTAGTACCGCTCGCCTTTCCCCTCATTGCCGGTGCCGGTACATTAACAACTATACTTTCGCTACGCGCTGTATATGAAGAAGCAAATATACTGGTAGGCGTTTTACTCAATCTTATTTTTGTATACCTGGTGCTGCGTTCGTCCGTTTGGCTCGAACGTGTTATCGGTAAATCAGGGTTTGCAGTGTTGCGCAGAGTATTCGGTGTTATACTGCTGGCAATTGCAGTAAAGATCTTTAAAACTCACGCACTGGCAATATGATTCGCATATACACAGATGGCGCAGCACAGGGTAATCCTGGTCCGGGAGGCTATGGTGTGATCCTGAAATTTAAAGACGCTGTCAAAGAATTATCAGAAGGCTTTCGTCTCACAACCAACAACCGCATGGAGTTGCTGGCGGTAATCAAGGCGTTGCAGGCTATAAAAAAAGAAGGTATACCGGTAATGATTTACTCCGACTCCGAGTATGTTATCAATGCCATTGAAAAAGGCTGGCTCTGGAGCTGGCAGAAAAAGAACTTTAAAGACAAGGCCAATCCGGATTTGTGGCAACAATATATACCGTTGCACCATAAGTTTCAACCACGCTTCACGTGGGTAAAAGGACACGCAGGTCACCCGGAGAATGAGCGCTGCGATCAACTTGCCGTGCAGGCTGCCCGCGGTGCGCGACTTCTCATAGACGATGCTTATGAGCGGAGTAAAAATGTAGGCTGACCCTGAAAAGATTACAAAGTATCCGGATATAGTACATCCATCTTCTTTCCTGTTTTTTAGTTACCAAGTGCCTGGTTTTCTGTATATAAACCTGCTACAATTTCTTTACATTTGTCTATAATGAAACGAGTAAATCACATCAGGTCGTTCTTCAACACTGCGGTGGTTATTCTTTTATTAACATCAATCGTTTGTACATCCATTGCCGGCTTTGCTGCGCCCTGCAAAGCAAAAGAATTTGTTATCACGAAAAAGACTAAGGCGCACTCCACATCTGACACACAAGTTCCTTACGAGGAAAAAGAAATAGAAGAAGAGAAAGGAGATGACAGATCAAATAGTCATTTCTTCTTTATCTGTCTTATCGATGCGCTCATGCTTGCTTCTGTTACTGAATCGCAGGATCACAGCGTATATCATCCTTCACATTCGTGTGACCATGCAGCAAGTATACCGCTATATCTTACCAAGCGGTCTCTGATTATCTGATTCGTTTTTCCGTTTGCCACTTCGCTGGCATCATAGGCTGATAGCTTCTGCCCACAGGCATTCCAAATGAAGCTGCTTCGCTAAAGCATACTCATTTCTACAGCTATCATCCGCAAAAAAAGGACACACTCCTATCACCGGCAGTATTCAAAAAAATATTTCATATACTATAAATGAAAACGCAACACTCCTCATTCGTTGAACTGGATGCAGCTCATGAAGAAAAAACCAAGAGCTCTTCTTTCAACGAACATGATGTACTTCACGAGTTGAAGCACTATCTCCCTGCGCAAGCTCCCCTGAAAGATTTCGTTCATCACAACACCCTGCATGCTTTTCAAAAACTAAAGTTCCCGGATGCACTTCGACATGCCTCCGAAATCTTTGGTTATAAAGTAACGCTTTTGCTGGAAGAATACCGATCGCTCTACCACACCGGCAGAATCCGCGAAGAGATTCTCTCTAAAATTATCAGCGAACAGAAAGGTGCAGCGGACCTGGCAACATGGCGCGAAAAACTTCTCACCAAAACATACGACAACGCAGCATCGCCCCGCATAGGTGCTTTGCGTTCAAACTGGAAAAAACATTTCAAGATTGACCTTGATTCACTTGTACATCCTATACTCTTCCGTATACTCTGCAGCTACCTCGACCAGGGAATCTCCATGTGGAATTTTCCGGTGTGGCATAAAGGCTTTTTGCCTTCGGTAAAAGAGATGGAACGCAACAGCTTTACCAGTTTCTTTCGCACGAGCCGCGCAAAAGATCTTTTGCTAAAAGGTAAAACAATACCCGATCTATTGAAGATACTCGTTGGCAATGAGTCGCTATACGAACAGTATATATTTGATCAGCAATTTGCACATCAGGGTTGGTCGGGTATGGTGTCAACCATCGAGAGTCAGCCAGAGACATTGCTCGATCCCAAGAAAATTTCCCTGCATGATCTCATCACCTTTGAATTGTTGTTAGAGATTGACGCATTGGACTACCACTTCGGTAAAGACAACTGGCTTCCGCTTACCGCTAAATTAAAAGAGAAACCAACCGAACTGTTTGCAAATGTTCCTTCAACAGAACTATACGAAGTGTTAGGCATCTGGCAGCAGGCGTTCGAGTGGAGTTATTACGACCAGGTGCTTGCCGGTATACAGCTTGCTCCCCATACACCAGTCGAGAAGAAAGTAAAAAGTTTTCAGGCTATGTTCTGCATTGACGATCGCGAATGTTCGTTGAGACGTTACCTTGAAAAACTTGATCCGTCATGTGAGACATTCGGTACTCCTGGATTTTTTGGTGTTGAATTTTATTTTCGTCCGGAGCATGGAAAGTTTCATACTAAACTTTGCCCGGCACCTGTCACCCCTAAATATCTGATCAAGGAAGTTGGTACACGCAGCAAGCGTGCTAAGGATATACATTTTACCAAACCAACACATTCGCTGTTCCGAGGTTGGTTAATTACCCATACACTTGGATTCTGGTCTGCGCTGAAACTCTTCATCAATATATTCAGACCATCGATGGGACCGGCCGCTGCTTACTCGTTCCGTCACATGGACAAGCATGCTCAACTTACCATCGAAAATAAAAATCCGGAGCATCGCGAACACGATCTGCAGGTAGGCTTCACCATTGACGAAATGGCTGTGCGCGTGGAGGGACTTTTAAAAAGTATAGGACTCGTTAAGGACTTCGCTCCTATAGTTTATGTAGTGGGTCACGGTTCGAGTAGTGTGAACAACCCGCACTATGCTGCGTATGATTGTGGTGCATGTTCCGGTAGAGCAGGTTCCGTTAACTCACGCGTGGTATGTTTTATGGCAAACCACCCGAAGGTGCGCGAGATCCTGGCAGGTAAAGGCATCGTAATTCCCAATGAAACACAATTTGTTGGCGGACTCCATGATACTACACGCGATGAAATTGTATTCTTTGATGAAGACTCGCTTACACCTGTAAACCGCGACCATCATCACAAGAACGAAAGTATATTTAACAACGCACTGGACTATAACTCGAAGGAGAGATCAAGAAGATTCGAATCGATTGATACGAAACTTACTCCGGCAAAAATTCACGACAAGATCAAAACACGTTCGGTTTCATTATTCGAGCCGCGTCCTGAACTGAACCACGCTACCAATGCACTTTGTATTGTAGGCCGCAGAGAATTATCGAAAGGTATATTTCTCGACAGACGCTCGTTCATGAATTCATTCGACTATAAAGTAGATCCGGAAGGAACGTACCTGTTTAATATTCTGAAGGCTGCAGCACCCGTATGCGGTGGTATAAATCTCGAATACTTCTTCTCACGCGTGGATAACCAGAAACTTGGCGCTGGTACAAAACTGCCCCACAACGTAATGGGACTCTTTGGTGTGGCCAATGGTATCGATGGAGATCTGCGCCCCGGGCTGCCGAGTCAGATGATTGAAGTTCACGACCCGGTTCGCCTGCTTATTATCGTTGAGCACTTTCCGGATGTTGTATTACGCACGATTCAAAAAAATGCAGAGACGTACGAATGGTTCATCAACGAATGGGTAAACCTGATCGCTGTGAATCCGGAAACTAAAGCACTCTCTGTATTCCGTGAGGGAGCGTTCTATCCCTATGAGACAACAACCAAAAACGTAAATCCTGTTTCGGATGTAGCATCGCTCATCGAATCTTACCAGGAAAATATACCCGTTCACTTACTTTCTTAAGCCCTCGCTATATGACATCAATTCTTAATTTATTTATACTTCTTCCGCTGGTCGGGTATATAATTAGTCTGCTGATCCCTGCGCGGCAGGAGACCCTGATTTCACGCACCGCATTTGTAACGGCAGGCTTGCACCTGGCTATAGCTGTATTTTTTCTTGGCTGGTGGTTGCTGAACGGGCATCCTACCTTAAACATCAAAGACATTGCTCTGTTCCGCAGCCCGGGATACGAGTTTTTCGTTGATTTCTATTTCGACAAGATCACTGCGATGTATCTCTTTGTAGGTTCATTCCTCACATTCCTGGTAACGCTCTATAGTCGCGCATACCTGCACCGTGAAAGTGGATACAAGCGATTCTTCAACACGGTTCTCTTCTTTTACCTCGGGTATAACATTGTGATCTTCTCCGGTAATCTTGAAACTTTGTTTATAGGTTGGGAAATACTGGGTATCGCTTCATTCCTGCTTATTGCATTCTACAGAGATCGTTACCTGCCGGTAAAAAATGCAGTAAAAATATTTTCCATCTATCGCATTGCCGATGTAGGTATAATTCTGGCTATGTGGCTGAGTCACCATCTGTGGCACGAGAACATCACTTTCCTCAAGCTGAACAACTATACATTGGTAGATGCGCAGTTGCAAACACATAGTCTCATTGGAGTATTTATATCACTGATGATCCTGATTTCAGCAGTTGCCAAGTCTGCACAGTTTCCGTTCTCATCGTGGCTGCCACGCGCTATGGAGGGTCCGACACCATCCAGCGCTATATTTTACGGTTCACTCTCTGTTCACCTCGGCGTATTTTTACTGGTAAGAACATTTCCGTTCTGGGAGCATCAACTCTCGGTACGTATTCTCATTGGTATAGTGGGGTTATTAACGAGTATTGTAGCCACGGGTATAGCACGCGTACAATCATCTGTAAAGAGTCAGATCGCGTATGCATCTATAGCGCAGATCGGTTTGATCTTTATCGAAGTAGCCGCAGGATTAGAAACCCTTGCATTATTCCACTTTGCGGGTAATGCTTTCCTGAGAACGTATCAGCTCCTGGTATCGCCTTCGGTGGTAAGTTATCTCATCCGTGAGCAGTTCTATAATTTTACTCCGCGCGAACATACTTTTGAAGATTCCCTCCCGAAAAAGATCGAGTATACATTTTACATGCTTTGTCTCAAAGAGTGGAACCTGGATTCATTTATGTATCGATACTTGTGGAACCCGCTGAAGTGGGCTGGTAACAAATTAGGCTTCCTTACATTGAAGCGAGTGCTGATCTTCTTCGCAGGCGCCTACGCCATCGGGTTGTTCTGTTTATACAATGAAGCATTGATACCGGCCACCATCCACGAGCAACTTCCTATACTATTTGCTTTAATAGGACTTGTTATGGTTTTGAAAGCCTTCTCGGAAAGAAAGCATGCACAGATGAGCTGGGCCCTGGTAATTATGAATCACTTTTGGGTGGCACTTGCTGTTTCATTCAACGAGCACTTCAGTTTCAATCATACATTTTTATACCTGAGTGGTATAACGATATCGGGCGTGATTGGCATTCTGTGTCTTCGTAAACTTAAAGCAAGAGAAGGAAGTATAGACCTCGATCAGTTTCACGGTCATTCCTACAAACACAGTGGTCTGGCATTTCTCTTCCTGCTTACCTGTTTAGGATTATCAGGATTCCCGATAACACCTACGTTTATAGGAGAAGATGTTATCTTCAGCCACATACACGAAGACCAGGCGCTACTGGCTTTCTTTGTCTCACTTAGTTTCATCATCGATGGACTGGCCATCATCCGTATCTATGCACGCGTGTTCCTCGGGCCGCATGTAAAGTCTGCTTACGAAATGGCGTACCGCTCTTCGTAGAACTATATATATCGTAAAACATATACAGAACAGGTATACCCAACGGTGTGCCTGTTTTTTTTTATTTCTCTGTCTCCGTTAATTCTATTCCCAGCGTTTTCAGCTCTTGCAGAACGGGTGTATAAAATTCGGCATGAACCGGTATAACAACACCTGTACTTTTTAATTTACCCTGCAACAAAAGTTTGGCGGCTATACCCAACGGAAGGCCTACCGTTTTAGCCATCGCAGTATGAACAGCATCTTCACCACGTGCCACGAGTGAAGCCTGTATTTCACGTTGCTTGCCGCCCTGCTCAAACACAAAGCGATGCCACATAACGATCAGGTCATTATCGGCAGGCTTCAGCTTCCATTTTTTATTCAGTATATATTCGAGTATTTGTGCCGGAGTACCGCTTGTTAAACCAACGGGTTCATCATCCAGCAAACCTGACCAGCGCAAGCGTGTAAGTTCAGGTCCATCTTTTGCAAGCGAAAATATTCGTATTAGTTTTTCCTCCAGCGATATACTTTTATCGGCATCGACAAATGCATCTATAAAGCTGCGGTGTGTCATCCGATCAACGCCTTCCATCACATATGTATCATCGCAGCAGCCCAACTGCACCAGCACATTCCAGGCACTGCAAAAACCTTTATTACGCAGCGTGCCACGCAACATCGTTTTAATGCCCTGAAGTTTATAGGTATCTATATATTTCAGTGAATCGCGGTTGGCGTACCCTTCATACTCACCATAGCCCGGCACGGATACAGGCGTGATGCGTTTGAACAATTGCTGGTACGGTATATATCTATACTCGCCATTCTGAATATACTTGGCTGTGCTCTGTCCGGCCATAACAACGTTACGCGAGTTCCAGGTAAATTTATACCGCCATGGATTTTCCGGATCTGTTTCCGGAGCAATCAGTCCACCGGTAAAAGATTCGAATGATACCAGCGTTCCTCCGTTATTCTTGATCTTATCAATTACCTGCATCGCACTCATGTGATCTATACCGGGATCAAGACCACACTCGTTGAGAAAGAGTAAACCTTTTGCTTTAGCTGCTTCATGAAACGCCATCATCTCATCCGACACATAGCTTGCCGTTAATAAATGTTTACCGAGTGCAAGACAGTGTTGCGCTACCATCGGATGAAAGTGTGCCGGCAATAAGGATATAACAACATCGGCCCGCGCTATAGATTGTTTACTTGCTTCCTCTTGTGTTATATCAAAAGCAATCGCTTCTCCAACGGCAGCTTGACCGATGCGTTCACGTGCAGCATCTTGCGATATATCGCCGATCAGAATTTTCCATCCATTCGCATTACCTTGTTGCAGCAGATAGGATATCAACACCGATGATGAGCGGCCGGCTCCGAGAGCAAGAATAGTTTTCATGGACATAAGACTTTAATCGTAAAGTTATACGTTCTGTGTAAAGGTGAAAGCAGAAAGTATAAACCTTTAGTGTGCGAGATGGTGTTATATACTCTGCTTTTTACATAAATGCTTTTCACTTTCTGCTTTTTCATTAACTTTTCATTCTTTTTAAGACGTTATCTATGAAAGAATTTATCATTGTTAATCATATCAGTGACCTGGACATTGGCGCACAGGAGCTCGTGATGAAAGCACGTGAAGCACTGGCACATGCCTATGCACCATACTCTAACTTTATGGTGGGAGCTGCAGCGTTACTGGATGATGGTTCGGTTATTACCGGCATGAACCAGGAGAACGCGGCCTACCCTTCCGGACTCTGTGCAGAGCGTGTAGCGTTGTTTTCGGCTTATGCACTTTATCCGCATGTTAAGATTCTTAAGGTTGCAGTAACAGCACAGAAACGTGGTGAGAGCGAACTGACACCGGCAACATGCTGTGGTGAGTGCCGACAGGTGTTGCTGGAGTTCGAGAACCGGCAGAAGGCCCCGATCGAAATCATCATGCAAAGCCAGCAGCATCAATGGATTAAGGCTCCCTCTGCGCTCTCGTTGTTACCCTTTGGGTTCACGAACGACAGCCTGTAGTGTCTCAACGTGTTTGATTTATAGCGGGGCGGAGCAATAAATCTTCCCTGATTTTTCACTTTCAGCTTTTTCCATACAGCGGTTTTGGGGTTTAGGGTATTTTACCTTATTTGGTGATTATGAAATTTCTGCGCAATACATCTCTGCGGCTGATCGGTATTTACCTGCTCGTTGTCATGTTCCTGATATACTTCGCGGAGTATTATATCATTCAATATCGCATTAATGTGCTGGATGAGACAGAGCAGAAACTTGATTTTATACGCAGCGCAGAAATATCAAGTCAGCAGATCTCACTGATGGTGCAACGCCACTTTACCCGGAATGAAGATCTTTCCGCAGAGATTGAAGCGAAGATTGTGAACCAGGATCACCTGCTGGGTGTGCTGAGTAAAGGCGGACGGATCGATCGCACCGACGTTATACTGAAACCCCTCAAGCGCCTGCCCCGGATCTCATTCGACAACCTGAACGAATACTGGGAAGAGTATAAAAGTTCAGTAAGAGAAGTACTGAGCATCCGTGAAAACACAACACCTGCTGATGCTGCGGAAGGTGACAGTACGTATAGTAACACAGTGGTAACAACACCGGTAGTTATATCAGACAAAGCATGGCGTGCAGCCGTATTGAAAGAAGAAAGCTTATCACTTACGCTATCTCAATGGTATGATAATCTTTTCAACGATGTTGAGACGGAGGTTATGAAAGAGAAGTCATCGGTGCATCGTTGGGTTGTTGCCATCATCGTGTTTGATGTAGCGCTCCTCACATTGATCTTCCTGGCATTTGAACGTCATGTACTTCGCCCGCTCAATACATTGCGCATCAGTACTTCCAACCATCAGCAAATGTCTGACTCTCCTAACAACGAGATCGGCAAACTTTCCAACCAGATCAATGAGACACTGGAGAATCTGAAAGATGCTACGGACTTTGTTACTGCCATTGGACAGGGTAATCTTGATATAGATTACAAGGCTACACTCGACAGCGGCTATAATCATGGCAAGAACAAGCTGGCCGATTCACTCATTGATATGCAGGGTAAACTGAAATCATTGAATGAAGAAGAACGCAAGCGACAGTGGGCTAATGAAGGCCTCGCGAAATTTGTTGACATCATGCGTTCGTCTAGTGACGACATTGTTACTCTTGGTGACAAGATCATTTCATCACTGGTGCAGTATACCAAGTCTAACCAGGGCGCGCTATATATATTGAATGATGAAGATGAGAACAACAAACACCTGGAACTGGTATCGTTGTTTGCGTTCGACATCAAGAAATTTGAGACACGTAAGATAAAACTTGGCGAAGGCTTATTGGGACAAACATACCTGGAAGCTGAAACCAATTACTATACTAATTTCCCTGACGAATATATCCGTATAACGTCCGGATTGGGAGACGCCAACCCGCGATCTATACTCATTGTACCGCTTAAAGTTGATACGCAGGTATATGGTATCGTAGAGCTTGCATCATTCAACGAGTATGCACCACATGAAATAACATTTGTTGAAAAGCTGGGCGAAACCATAGCATCATCTATAGCTTCAGTACGTGCTGCGCAGAAAAACAAATTCCTCATTGAGCAGTTTCAGTCTCAAACCGAACAGATGCGTGCGCAGGAAGAAGAGATGCGACAGAACATGGAAGAGATGCAAGCTACACAAGAAGAGGTGGCGCGCAAAGAGCATGGTTATATAGAGCGCATCCAGGAGTTGGAACAGCAGTTAGGAAATATATCTGGCACAACCGGTAAACTGGAAGAAGCAACACTCACGTTGGAACGCAAAGAACGTGCTCTTCTGGATAAGATCGCCATGTTAGAAAAAGAGCTCGCGCAAAAACCTGTGCGGTCCGATGACTGGCAACTGGCGGAAGAAATTGCCAAAACTCTGAAAATAAATTTAGAGGCACTGGAAATTACGCAGCAAGAGCTTGCACGTAAAACAAGGTAAAACATGTAATACCAAAGAGGGGAAGTTCCTGAAACCATAAATCAGGAAATACAAGCTATTCGTGATTGTCCGGGTATGTGTTGTGCTATTTTTAATGAGACACTTCAACCGGGTTGTGGGTAAAGTTTTTGGTCCCTTTTTCTCGCTAATTAGGACGATTTCAGTAATTTCATTTACTTAGAAAAATTGTGTGCTACGAAGGCTTTTGAACACATGTAAGATTTAATGTTCAAATCCATTCGGTAGTTTACCATAGAAATTAACTTTGGGTTCCTTTTTATAAAGACCTTTTCATGCTCGATATTGATATTGCAGACCTTAAAAGAATTTCGGAGCTAATCTACCAGAAGTATAATTATGACTTCCGGAATTACGCGATGTCTTCTTTCAAAAGGCGTGTACTACGCATCATGGAATTAAAGAAACTTTCCGTTGATGCCCTTTTGAAAAAGCTTACCGAACAGCCTTCTTTTATTAATGAGTTTCTGGATGAACTCACGGTGAACGTAACCGAGATGTTTCGTGACCCGAGTTTCTGGCGCATAATGCGCGAGGAAATCATTCCTGCCATCATGCTTAACCATAAACAGTTCAAGATATGGCATGCCGGTTGTTCATCTGGTGAAGAAGTTGTCTCTATGTGCATTATGCTCAAAGAGATGGGTATACTTCACGATGTTACCATCATTGCTACCGACCTCGATGTAAATATTCTTGATAAGGCGAAGCTCGCTACCTATCCGATCAAGAATATGGAGCTGAACGAAAAGAACTATATCCGCTTCCAGGGTACCAAGAGCTTTAAAGATTACTATCGCGAAGAAAACGGCAATGCTGTTTTCAATAAAGATCTTTTCATGAACGTTTCGTTTCGCAGACACGATCTGGTAACGGGCGATATCTTCAACAAGTTTGATCTTGTTCTCTGCCGGAACGTGATGATATATTTTAACCAGGCCTTGCAGAATGAGGTATTGAAAAAATTCCACGAGAGCTTATTCAAGTATGGTTATCTCGCCATTGGATCAAAAGAGTCTTTGATCTGGTGCGACTATGCCAATCGCTTCATCGTGGTTAATAATGAAGAGAAGATTTATAAGAAAATAAAAGATTAAGTGAAGTTTGCCTTTTACGAATGAGTAAGTACAACCTAAATAACAGCTATAAAGCCGTTGTTATCGGTGGGTCAGCAGGCAGCTTCCAGGGTGTGGTAAAAATCCTGTCACAGTTGCCTAAAGGTTTTCCGTTACCAATTATCATGTGCCTGCACAGACTGAAGCACGTGCGTAATGGTTTTGTGGAAGCTCTCTCTATTAAAAGCGTTGTGCAGGTTACCGAACCCCACGATAAAGAGAATATAAAGAAAGGAAGTGTATACCTGGCTCCGGCCAATTATCATATGTCTGTAGAACTCGGGCTTTACTTTGCGCTCTCTACAGAAGAGATGATAAACAACTCCAGACCAGCCATTGATATAACCTTAGGCACCAGTGCCTTTGTATATAAAGAGAAGCTGATCGGAATTCTTCTTTCCGGTGCCAATAAAGATGGCGCCTTGGGAATGAAACATATACACGACCGTGGCGGATTAACCATCGTACAGGAACCTTCGGAATGTATGATTGATACGATGCCACGTGCCGCACTGGCGGCAACAAAAATTGATCACGTAATGAAGGTTGATCAAATTGTAGAGTTTTTAAAGGAACTAGATAAACAATATCGATGACAGGTCTATTTAACGATCGCTATTACCTGAACCTTATACTGGCAGCAGTCTTTACTGCCGGCATAGGCATTTCACTATACCTTATTTACTCCCTGCCGGCAAACCTTCGTTTAACCGATGGCTACCAGGCGGAGCTAGTAAATATTTATATCATACTCGTTCTCACATTTGTGCTGGGAGCAGTAACACTTCTTTCAGCACTTCGCTATCGAAAAGAAGTGGTTGTTATGCGCGATCGCATTGTAGATGCTGCTACAGCCGAACGTGAAGCCGCTGAACAGGCTGGAAAAACCACCATCAGTCTCGATACGGTAAAGAGCAGTGTTAACCAGGCCAACGCAGTAAAAGATATACTTCAGGCAGGTCTTCAGGCCGTGTGTAAACAACTGGATGCAGGCCAGGGCGCTATATATATAGTGAAAGAAGAAGATGGCAAGCGCAAAGTAGAATTGAAAAACGGATATGCTCTTACAATCGGTGAAAGCACAGTGATCAGCTACGAATTTGGTGAAGGACTTATAGGACAATCTGCTTCCAGCGGACGCACGCTATATGTTGACGATGTACCGCAGGGATATATCAAGATCATTTCAGGATTAGGCAGCGCCTCTCCTAAATTTTTGTTGATTGTTCCGATCAAGAAAGAACGTGTACTGGGAATAATCGAGATCGCATCGTTCACAAACCTTACAGAAGACCAGCGCAAGTTTGTAGAGGAATCTGCAGAGTTAATTGCCGATAAAATTTCAAAAAGAGCCTAAACGGAAGCGTCAAACGCGTATGATGAAAAGCATAAACGTCAGCACCAAGATTACGATTTTAATACTCGCGGTGTCGCTCGTGGCTGTAGCCGCGATCAGTTTTTTTAGTTACGATTATCACCTGAAAACAAACCAGGAAAAGTATTCAGCTACACTTAATGCGCTGGCCGATAATCGCGCTGCTTACCTCAACACTTACTTCGAGAAGGCTGCTATAGCTGTAGAGGTTCTCAAGAACTCCGAAACCATCAAGAAAGGTGATGGTGCCGCAGCTGCCGGTGGCGGTGGCATGGACCTGATGGCCATGATGGGAGCTCCCGATGCAACCGCTGCACCTGATTCAGCAGCAGCAAGCGAACCAACCGATGGTGGTGGTCTGGTCGGTTTCCTCGAAGAGCAGAAGTATATATTTGAAGTAGACGATATCATTATCACTTCGCCTACCGGTGCCGTTGTAGCGTCTACCGACCCGAATGTAAAAGGTAATTTTATCGATCCGGATGGTATAACTTTCGAACGCGCTAAAAATGATATACACTTTACATCTGTATTTCGCGATAAGACTAAAAAGAATTACTTCTCATACGCAGCGGGTGCTGTTACCAACAACAGTGGCAGCCAGCAACTCATCATTGTAAAGCTCAACCTCACTCCTGCCTATAAAACACTGAAGAACTATCACGGGCTCGGGCAAACCGGCGAACTTCTGCTGGGCCGCGTAGATCCTACATCAAAGAAAATAGCAATAGTGAGTCCGTTGCGTGGCGATACTTCATCAGCCATCATACTCTATAATCCGAACGAACAATTTGTAAAAGGTTTTGCTGATGCAGTAGAAGGTAAAACTATACCGACTACCGGTAAAGACCTGAACGGAAACACCATTCTGCAAACCGCGCGCAAAGTAGGGAAGAACATGGCGCTTATCGCGAAGATGGATCTTGCTGAAGCGCATGGCGATGCAAAAGGACTGATCAGCACATTTACTTATGCCGGTCTTTGTATCGTTGCTCTCGCCATTTTCCTGGCGATGCTTTTCGCCCGCTCACTAACGCGCCCATTATATGCTATGCGTAATACCATAAGTCTGGTGGCGCAAGGTGTGTTGCCGGAGAACTCCGAGCAGACCAGCAGTGATGAGTTTGGACAGATGGGCACCAAAGTAAACGAACTTGTACACACCCTGCGCGGCAATGCAGAATTTGCCAAGCGCATTGGTGAAGGTAAATATGACACAGCCTTTAAACCGGCCAGTGAAAATGATATACTCGGTCTCTCGCTGATCGACATGCGTAACAACCTGATCGAGAACGAAAGAAGAGACAAAGAGCGTAACTGGATTGTGCGCGGTGTTGCCGAGATCAGTGAGATTCTTCGTATGCACGATTCCATCGATGCACTCGGAGAGGATGTGATCAAATTTATACTTGAAAAGATCGGTGCTATACAAGGCGCATTCTACGTGGTGAACGATGAAAATTCACCGGCAGTAATCGAGATGCGCGCAAGCTACGCTTACAATCGTAAAAAGTACCTGAAGGCAAAATTCAAATTTGCAGAAGGACTTGTAGGACAAGCTGCCGCTGAAAAAGATACGGTTATGCGCACCGAGATACCAGATGATTATGTAACCATCACTTCGGGTATATTAGGTGATCAACGCCCTTCCTGTATATTGATTGTACCACTTATTACCAACGAAGAAGTATATGGTGTGCTGGAGTTTGCCGGCTTCCGTAAGTTCGATCCTTCGCAGGTAAAATTCGTACAGGAGCTTTCACTTATCCTGGCACGTACCATCTTTAACATCAAAGTAAACGAACGTACCCGTATACTCCTGGCAGAATCGCAGGAGATGAGTAATGAGCTGAAAGAAAAGCAGGAAGTACTTCGCCAGAATGCAGAGGAAATGCAGGCGACACAGGAAGAACTGCAGCGCTCAAACCAGAAACTCGAAGAGCAGATCGAAGAAGTGAATCGTACACAAAAGCGTATGCAGCTTCTGCTCGAAAATGCTTCCGAGGTTATTACCATCTACGAAGAAGACGAGAGCATCCGCTATATCTCCCCTTCTGTTGAAACCATTCTTGGTTATGGACAGAAAGAGATGATCGGCAAGAGCGACATCGACAAGGTACACCCGGATTACCGTGACAACTTCAAAGATCTGTTCCGTAAACTGTCCGAGAATCCAGATGAAAAAGTTACAACACAATACGAGTACCGCACCAAAGACGGAAGCTTTATCTGGATCGAATCAACCGGAACAAACTTCATGTCGAATGCTGCGATCCACGGCTATATCCTTAACTCACGCGATATAACCGAACGCAGAAGAGCAGAGCTGGAGCAACGCATGCGCAGTAAGATGCAGGCTCTCTCCGAAAACTCGCTCGACCTTATCACACGTCTCGAAGGCGAATCGATCTCCTATATCAACCCGGTGATCGAAGAATATACCGGCAAACATCCATCCTACTTCCTCAACAAGAAAGTAAAAGATGCCGAGCTGGATCAGTCCGTACTGGAAGGCTGGCTGAAAGTTGTTGAACAGGTAAATGCTACCAACCAGAAAGCGGATACTGAAATGGATTTCCCTTCTGAGATGGGTAAACGCATCATGCAGGTAAATGCTATACCTGAATTTGATGAGTCTAATAAACTGGAATCTGTACTCGTTGTATCGCACGATATTACCGAGCGGAAGATGATTGAGCTCGAGATCCAGAACAAGAACAAGAAGATCACCGAAAGTATAAACTATGCGAAGCGTATCCAGACTGCTATTCTTCCGAACAGCCGCGTGATAAGCCGTGCATTGCCTGATTCATTTATACTTTACAAACCACGCGATGTCGTTTCCGGAGACTTCCCTTGGTTCGTACAGATCAAAGAAGAGATCTTTATCGCAGCCGTTGACTTTACAGGTCACGGTGTACCAGGAGCTTTGTTGTCGTTGATCTGATACTTCCTGCTGAACGATATCGTTCGAAGCCGCAAGATCACCGAGCCAGGCAAGATACTCGACTTACTGGATGAAGGTGTAACAACAACCCTGCGCCAGGATGAAGACTCAACAACGAAAGATGGTATGGACATCGCGTTGTGTAAGATCAACATGGCTACACGCGAAGTAGAGTATGCCGGAGCACACCGCCCGCTATATATTATGAAGAGCGGTGCCATGGAAGAAGTGAAAGGTAATAAATTCCCGATTGGTGGTGGTATATTTAAGAACCAGACTAACTTTACCAATACCTACGTTAAGTTAAATGAAGGTGACTCCATCTACTTCAGTTCGGATGGTTTCCCGGATCAGTTTGGCGGACCGGAAGGGCGTAAGTTTGGACCGAAGCGCGTGCGTGATATAATTGAACGCGTTCATACATCGTCCATGAACGAAGCTGTAACTATATTTGATCAGGAATGGGAAGGCTGGCGAGGCGACCATAAGCAGACAGATGACGTGTTGCTGATCGGGATAAAGTTTTAAACCAGTAAAAGACCCAACCTCACGCTTTGAAAGCGAAGGTGGATTTTAAAATAAAATAAATTTTAACTTAGTGAATCTCAATCAATTTTAATCTAATCTTCTGACGCATGAATTTTATTTATGACCTGCACCGCACCATGATGTCGCAGAAACTGATTCTGGTGTTTCAGGGTGATTTTACCCAGGAGAGCACCAAGTCTATACTGTCCATGGCCGAGCGAAACCTTGATTCTTCCGGCGAGGAATCGAGCATAAAGCGCAAGGTGTTCAATGTGATGGTTGAGGCGCTCCAGAACATTGTGAAACATAGCGATGAATTGGTAGACGGCCAGGTAAGAAGCCATGCCGCGATCTTTCTGATCGGCAAGGAGGCCAACCGTTATTCGATCATGACGGGTAACCCGATCCGCAAGGAAAATGTTGTCAAACTGCAAGGTGCACTCGACCGCATCAACGGCCTTGATAAAGATGGTTTGAAAGATCTTTACAAGGAGATCATCAAGAACACCACGATCTCTGATAAAGGTGGTGCCGGACTTGGCTTTGTGGACATGGCAAGAAAATCAGGCGAAAGGTTAGAGTTTGAGTTTCCTGAGATGAACGAAGAGTATTGCTTCTTTTGTCTGAAAGTAAATGTGCCGAGAGATAACGAATAAATTGATTTAGAATAATATAAATAGCTTTATACCATGGAAATTTTGAATCTGGAAGGAACAGAAGACACACCGAAAATAATCCTCGATAAGAAAAACGGAATCTTTGAAATCTCCGGTCGTTCACTGCCTGAAGACTCTGCCGAGTTTTATCGCCCGGTATTGGAGTGGATTGAGAAATATAGCAGCGACTCAAACCCTTCTACTGAATTCGTTTTTAAACTGGAATACTTCAACACAGCATCATCCAAACTGATACTGGATGTGTTATCTGCGCTGGAAGACATTAAAGGCATGAAGATCCTGTGGTATTTTCACGAAGACGATGAAGATATGGAAGAGGCCGGTCAGGAGTTTTCAGAGCTGGTAGAAATACCGTTCGAGTTTAAAACGTACTAATGTCGTTGAGGGGGTTAATCTCCTAAGGATGAATCGGTTACCAGTCAACACACGAACCCGGAAAGTGGTGTTCTGAAGGGACTGGTAACCGATATTTTTTTATACCTTTATAAATTGCTATATCTCTAACCTATGAGTGAAGAAATACTCAAAGCCCTCACACAACTTTTTGCAATTATAACGAAACAGGATGGCGGGGTTACAGAACGCGAGCGTCTGTATGTGATCAACTTCTTCCAGACTGAACTTGATCAGGACTCCGTTAAAGAGTACCTGGACCTCTACGATCAATTCTCCGGATACGGTAAAGCAGACGATGATGATGATGGCAAGAAGAAACTCACGTCTGTAAAAGACTCGGTTAAGACGCTTGGTATCTGTAAGAAGATCAACAAAACACTTACGCAAAAGCAAAAGGTCGTTGTATTAATAAAACTGCTGGAGCTGGTAAGTACCGATAAGAATTTTAGTCCACAACGGATGGAGATCATCAACACAGTCTCCACTGTATTTAATATAATCCAGGAAGAATACGATCTCATCGAGAGCTTTATACGCTCCGAAGATTCTTCATCTTTGAATTTCGCTGATATACTTCTTCTCAACTCCGATCACAAGGCAGAAGAAGGTAAACTATATAAACACGTGCATGGCCATATACAGGGTAACCTGATCTTTATGCGCGTGCAGAGTGTTGAGATGTATTTCACAAAGTATCTCGGTGAAGAACTGAATATACTCAATGGTTTTACCATGCAGCCGAACAGAGTATATCTGTTCTCCCATGGCAGCACCATTAAAACACAAGCCGGTGATGCGCTGTACTATAGCGACCTGGTTGCCAACTACAACGAGGAGTTAAAAACAACCAAGCTTTCCTTTAACGCCATTATCGATGAACTTAAATTCCCGAATGGTGCTATCGGTCTGCGCAATGTATTGATAGCAGAAGGCCCCGGTAAACTCATTGGTATCATGGGTGCCAGTGGTGCCGGTAAAACTACATTGCTGAATGTAATGGCCGGATTAGTTGAGCCCTCCAAGGGACAAATACTGATCAACGGCTTTGATATACATACACAGAAAGAAAAGATTCACGGTGTAATCGGTTATGTATCTCAGGACGATCTGCTGATCGAAGAACTTACCGTTTACGAAAACTTATACTATAACGCGAAACTTTGCTTTGCTCACTTTACAGAAGAGCAGTTGCATACGCGCGTGATGGAAGTACTCGAGAACCTGGGCCTCGACCAGCGTAAGGATCTTCGTGTAGGGAACCCGTTGGATAAGACCATTAGCGGTGGACAACGTAAGCGTCTGAACATTGCGCTGGAGTTGATACGCGAGCCTGCTATACTCTTCCTCGATGAACCTACCTCCGGACTTTCATCACGCGACTCTGAAAACGTAATTGACTTACTAAAAGAATTATCCTTCAAGGGTAAACTTATATTCGTGGTTATTCACCAGCCATCATCCGACATCTACAAGATGTTTGACAAGATGGTGATTATGGACACTGGCGGATACCCTGCGTACTACGGTC
>CBIHOZ010000027.1:0-56057 GCA_966211525.1 uncultured Chitinophaga sp.
GTTTGCCCGATGGTTGATTAGTATAAAACGGTCAACCTTTTTTAGGGATCGACAAGCTATTTCTCACAGCTCGCAGCTCAAAGCTCGCAGCTAATTTACTGCGCAAGTTTCCACCAGGTCGCAGGTATAGCAGCAGGCTTGTCGCCTGGCAGACTATATTTCAGATCGAGGGTGAAGCCGCCACCGCCTTCTACGAAGTCGAGTTCGAAACGGTGTGGTCCTTTGTCAAGCGCTACGCCACCGCTTTTTTGCAACGGAGCGTGCATGCCGTCATTGTCGACAACCAACCGGTCGTCTATACGCAGAACACCACCGTCATCGCAGGTGAAGTAGAAGTTGTAAATGCCTTGTTGTGGAACGTCTATATATCCTCTGTATTTCAAACCGAAACTACCTTTACCAATTTTTTCAGGAACTACTATATCTGTAACTGTAAGCGTTGTGTCGGCATCGGCTTTTATCTTCTGGGTGTTCTTGAAGAAACCTTCGTAGAACGACAACTGCAGACCATTGGTAACTTCTTTCATGGCTTGTGCCGGAGAATAATTCTGTTGTTCGTACAGAATGGTATATACATCGCCTCTGCGTCCTTCTTTGGTAAAGGCTGCGAGTTTTATAGTTACCGGTTTATCGATGGTAAGCGGTTCGTTCATTGCTGCAGACTCAAGTGTCGGTTGTGTACCATCGGTAGTATAGTGAAGCGATAAATCTTTTACCGGTGGCTTCACATCCAGCACAGCCTTGTCAACAAATACATTTCGTTCGGTAAAACCATCGAGGTCAGGTAAACGATACGCAACTTTTAACCGGCCAAGTCTTTCGTAATGATAGGAGAGTCGTGACAGGTAGCTGTCGTATTGATTGCGATTATTCCATAGCACTTCGCTGAGAGCCGTCATGCGAGGCATGATCATATAGTCTGCGCGAGTCTCGGTCGGTATATATTCGGTCCAGGTGTTAGCTTGTGCGCCCATAATGTTACTCGCAGCAAGTGAATCAAGTCCTTTCGGTATCGGACTGAAGTGATATACATTATAGATCGAATGCTTGTCGGGCTGTGAATCGAAATATAGCGGGTTCCCCGGAGTCATGATTACTTTGTTGCCATTCTTCGCAGCAGTTACAGGTGCTTCGGGCACCCATGCGCGCCAGTACATCACAATGGCCGAAGGTGTTACGCCTCCTTCGAGTATCTCATCCCATCCAATCAGTTTCTTGCCGTGTGCATTAAAGAATTTCTCCATGCGTTTTACAAAGTAACTTTGCAATGCATTCAGATCTTTGAGACCTTCTTTCTTCATCAATACTTTGCAGGCATCCGATTGTCCCCAGGTAGTTTTCTCTACTTCGTCAGCACCAAGGTGTATATAGGTAGAAGGGAACAGTTCGAAGATTTCAGTAAATACATCTTCCGCAAACTTATAAGTTTCTTCGTTACACGGACAGATCGGTGTAGAGAACAACTTGCCCCAGGCTGCATTACCGGTACACGCCAGTTGAGGATACTCGCGTATAGCTGCCATCATGTGTCCAGGCATATCAATCTCCGGAATAATATCGATGTGACGTTCAGCAGCAAATGCAATAATGCCACGCATTTCTTCCTGCGTATAAAATCCTCCGTATACTGTTTTGCCATCGCGTTGTTTGATGTGCTTCGGATCGATAATGAAATCCGGATTATCGTTAGCACGCTTCATACAAACTGAATCCTGGTTGTTGAATTCACGCCATGCACCGTTCTCAGTTAACTTGGGATACTTCTTGATCTCAATGCGCCATCCCTGGTCATCGGTAAGATGCAAATGAAGCTTGTTGAATTTATACAGCGCGAGGAGGTCTATAAATTTCTTCAGGTAATCGATCGAGAAGAAATGTCTCGATACATCGAGGTGCATACCGCGCCAGTCATATTTAGGGAAATCCGTAATAGAAGTATTCGGAATTTTTACAGTGGCTGAAGCCGCACCGTTGCCTTCAATTTCGGCCGGCAGTAATTGACGCAGCGTTTCGATAGCACGAAATATACCTGTACCCGTCTTGGCTTTTATTCTGATGTTACTGTTCGTAACGTCAAGCGTATACGCTTCTGCATGCGTCAGCGTAGTGTCGGTTACAAGCTCAATGGTGTTGTCACCAGCATCGGTCGTTACAGCATGCGTCTTTCCGGTAGCCTGCTTCAACAAAGCCTGCAGTAATTTTACTTCCGGTTCGAACGATCCGTGCGTAACAATTTTGGTTTCTTCCGAGAGGGTGAAATTTCCATCATGCGCTGCCAGCGTCTGCGGATAAGGTATAAGTGCATACCGTTTGTTTACATCCGCATCGGGACCTTTTTCATCGTTACAGGCAAATACTACAAAGGCAAGCGAGAACGCCAGCGCTACAGGTACCAGGTGTTTCATCGAGAACAATTTTTACTTTTTCTAGGGAGGTCAACAACAGGAAGACCAACCAACAATTCCAAAACCGGTAAACCGGAATCGGCCGCGATTCTAATACAAGCAAAAGAAAATAATTCACAGTTTTATACAGGTGGTTAAATGGTAAAGAGATTGCATGCAATCATGTAAGGTGTGCGCAGTGTGCACGCCATTTCGAGCGAGCTGAGTGTGCTATAGAATGCGCGTCTCCCGCGAGAAACCCCCGTGTCAAACTTTTGCAATGAGTGATGCACGTTATAATTATCGTTGATAGAGACGAGATCGTTAAGGCAACGCAGACGTTGCTCCGATCAGGGGGCTTCTCGCGGGGAGAGGAGCGATATGAATATAAAGCGCACGCTCGAAGTGACGTTAATAGTCGTCATTTCGAGCGAGCTGAGTGCGCTATAGCATGCGTGTCTCCCGCGAGAAACCCCCGTGTCAAACTTTTGCAATGAGTGATGCACGGTATAATTATCGTTGATAGAGGTGAAATCGTTAAGGCAACGCATGCGTTGCTCCGACCAGGGGGCTTCTCGCGCGGAGAGCAGTGATCTGATTATAAAGCGCACGCTCGAAGTGACGTTAAATCAGGAGAGCAGTAATATGATTACAAAGCACACGCTCGAAGTGACGATGATGCTGATGTGCGCTAAACGTTTTTTATTTTAAACCATCCACATTGTATATTTCGACACTTTGTAGTTAATCAACCCCCTGCTACTATGGATACCCGGCATTGGATAACCAGGATCGATCGCATCACCGAAGATTTTAAGAACGATTTTGGGAGCCTCACGGCCGAGCAGTTAAACTGGAAGCAACATGCAGGTTCGTGGAGTGTGGCGCAGAATGTTGATCACCTTATTGTAATCAACGAAAGCTATTATCCAATCATTCGGGAGATTCGTTCCAATACCTATGCCGTACCCTGGATCGGTAAGATTGGTTTTATGAGACGTTTCTTTGCGCGTGTCATTCTGAATTCCGTTCAGCCTGATCGTAAGCGCAAGATGAAAACCTTTCCGTTGTGGGAACCATCCACCAGCAACCTTGGGGCCGATATACTTCACAAATTCGAAGCACACCAGGAGACTCTCAAAAAGTTAATCAACGAGAGCAGCGAACTGCTGGATAAGGGAGTCCTTCTTTCATCACCAGCCAATAAAAATATAGTATATACGCTGGCAGATGCGTTTGAGATCATGGTTACCCATGAAGCACGTCACCTTGAGCAGGCGCGTGAAGTTTATGCGGCCTATCAGAAGGATGTATATCGCTAGGCACTGACCGTCTTTCGTTTTGTCTTTACCATACTTTGTATCTCCATGGCATTGCGAATGGCCGCAACATCAATGTCGTTGTTGAAGTATATATATACATCATCAATGCCTCGAAACGCCTGTATCGTGGTGGCGGTTTTTCTTAGTGAGGCAGTACTGTAGGGCGATCGGTAAAGATCGGGCACTCCGTGGAACCGATAGTAAAGCGCTGGAGCTGTCTTCACAACATCATCCGGTAACGCAGGATAACTGATGCCGCAGAATGTAATGGAATGTGCCTTCAGTATTTTATATACATCTTCACGCCACCAGCTCGCGTGCCTGAACTCAATTACATTGGTAAACGAAGTGTCGAGTACATCGAGTATCCGTTGCAGGTTTTCTTCACTGTATTCAAAGCGGGGGTGAAGCTGAAAAAGTATACTTCCTAATTTGTCCTGCAAGCCCTTGGCCACTACGTTATAGAAATCTTTTGTTTCGCGACTTGCGTTTTGAAATTTCTTATAGTGTGTGATCAGTCGCGGAGCTTTCGCAGTAAATTTAAAACGCTCCGGACTCCGGTTATACCAGCCCTGTAAAGTTTCCAGCTTGGGAAAGCGATAGAAGGTAACATTAAGCTCAACTGTATTGAAGTGCTGACAATAGAACTCAAACCACTTTTTCATGGGGAGTCCCTCCGGATAAAAGTGATTTCGCCAGTGCTTGTAGTAAAATCCTGAACATCCAATCCACCAGTTTTTCATACCCGTCTGTTTACAATCGACTGGTTAAAAAAACATTCCACTACAGCGTGATAGAATTCTATAATAAAAAAATCCCATAGCCGTTGCGTTGACGATGGGATGATAAGGCGGTATATAAATCTACCGCTCGTTTAATACAAACTTTGCCTTGGTGGGATAGTACAGCGTTTTCTTCCAGTCGATCGATAAAATTCGTTCGAGCATGTCTCTCAGTTCTCCAATTGTAGTGGGTTTTATAACGAAGAGGTTTGAACCCTCGCGATAACAATATTCAACGTTAACCAGGTCTGCCAGGGAAGAGTATATAATTACCGGAAGGTGATCATACTTCTGGTTGGCACGGATAGCACGCAGACATTGGTGTCCGTCCTGGCACGGCATCAGCAGATCGAGGAAAAGTATATCCGGTATTTTTTCATCGAGCAGTTTCATCAGGATTTCGCCATTGTCGGCACGTGTTAACACAATGGTATAGGAAACTTCTTCTGCCGCTAATGAGAAGACATAATAATCATCGTCATCATCTTCAGCCAGTAAAATGTTTGTCGCCTGTTCTTTCCCTAAATGCATACAGCTCGTTCGTTATCGTAATCAAGGCTTCTGAAGATATACAACCGAAGTCTGCAGAATCGATCTAAAAGTCAGAAACAATTTCCGTTTTCAGAAGTAATATCGTTGATTTTACAAGCAACGTGCTGGCACAGTTTTTTGTTAGCGCGCAAACTGCTATAGCGTCACTTGACAGAGCCCCGGATACGGTACTGCGATCTACCTATAGTACCGAATTCAAGACGTTATTGATTTGTGATTTCCATGTTAACGTTTGTGGTAATTTTTTCAACGGTATCATTCTGTTCGATTAAAAGGCCTTACATTCGCAACTGATTTTACTGGTTTTGATGAGATGAAAAAAGCATGGGTGCTTATTCTCTGGCTTTCTGTTTTCAAGATTGCCTGTGCACAAAAAGATGTTCCTTACGTAATACTGGTTTCGTTTGATGGTTTTCGGTACGACTATGTATCCAAATTCAATCCACCACATTTTAAGGAGTTTATTCGCAAAGGCGCTGCTGCTGAGGGACTGATACCTTCATTTCCAAGCAAAACATTTCCGAATCACTATACACTCGTTACAGGTTTATATCCGGGCCATCACGGATTAGTTGACAACACGTTCTATGATCCTGCCCTGCATAAACTATACGGCATGAAAGACAAGAGCGTAGTGCGCGATACATCTTTCTATGGAGGCACACCGCTGTGGCAACTGGCACAACAGGCCGGTCAACGTTCAGCTTCGTTTTTCTGGGTAGGATCAGAAGCTCCGGTAAAAGGAGAGTATCCCGATTACTACCTGCCGTACGATGAATCTGTTCAGAATGATAAACGCATTGACCAGGTGATTGCGTGGCTTAATCTTCCGGAGCAGGAGCGACCTCATTTTATATCGCTATATTTTTCATTGGTTGATTCGGAAGGACATCGGTCCGGACCTGCATCTGAAAAATTGAAGGGGACGGTATTGAACGCAGACTCGCTGCTGGGTAAACTTGAGGAGAAATTGAAAGGCGTTAAACTTCCGGTAAATGTTATACTGGTTTCGGATCATGGTATGTATGGACTGACCGACCAGGAAGTTACCTATATCACGCTTCAGAAATTATACAACGTTAATGATCCCGCGGTGATTACTGCGAACGGTGGAACGCAAACGCACATCTATACCGCGAAAGCAGATTCGCTATATACTCTGCTTAAGAAGCAGGAGCAACATTATAAAGTATATAAGCGCGAAGAGTTACCGGCACGCTGGCATTACAATCACGCACGAACCGGTGACTTGCTGATTGTAGCAGAACCCGGATACTATATTCAGGATATAGCGCGTGGCTTTGGTACGTGGCAGTCCACTGCATTTGGTGTGCATGGATATGACCCCGGTGTGGTAAAGGAAATGCAGGGTATATTTTATGCCAAAGGACCGAATATAAAAGCAGGCAAGACCATCGGTGCATTTGAAAATATACATGTATATCCGCTGATCGCCCGTATACTCGGGTTACAAACGCCCGCCATCGATGGTAAATTTGAAGTACTGAAGCCGATCTATAAAAAGTAGATCCAATAGATTTACTTTTTTGTCTGCGTTTTGTCAGACTTCCTGGATTCAGTTTTTCCGTCCGGAGCCTTTTTATCTTCCAGTTCTTTGTGAGATGATGGATTCATGATCTGTGGTGGAGGCGGTGTTTCTACGCCTGTAGCGGCATCTTTGTGTTGAGCAGTGCCTTTGTTTTTGTCGTTGCTTTCCATGATTGCATTTTTGAAAGCATGATTTAAAAAACAATGCCGGGCAAAAACGCAATCAATTCAACCACTTCCATTGCTATCGATGCTGATCGTAGCGATTTATGGCCACAGTTTTTTGAAGTTGTTCCATCGCTTCCGGCGTTAACGATGGTGTTGCAGACGCCTGAATGTTACTGTCCAGTTGCTGCTGCGTTCTGATGCCGACTACTGCACTGGTAATCGCGGGATGTTGCAGTACAAATCTCAACGCAGCACCCGTAGCGGTTCGCGTTGCATTAATTGCGGCTTTGATTGCTTCCGCTGCCTTGGATACTTCTGCTGCGGTATAGTTCAGATAAGGTTCTGCCGGTTTACCGAGTAACAACCCTTTGGCTACACTGCCGCGTGCCAGTACTCCGATTTTATGTTGAAGAAGGAGGGGAAGACATTCTTCTTCCGGTCTGCGATCCAGCAAACTATACTGCATCATGACACTCGCCATGTTGGAGCGGTTTACATATTCACGGATCACATTCGGGCGAATGGAAGATATACCGTAATACCGGATTTTACCTTGCTGTTTCAGCGACTCAAACGCTTCAATGGTTTCATCTATAGGATCCTGTATGGTGCCACCGTGTAACTGGTATAGATCAATATAGTCGGTTTGTAATCGCTTCAGACTTTTTTCAACAGCTTCGCGTATATACTTGCCGGAAGCATTCCAGTCGAAACCATTGCCATCAGTACGTGTCTGGTTTCCTACTTTGGTGGCGATAATCACTTTGTCGCGCATCAACTTGAAGGCGCGCCCTACAGACTCTTCGTTGAATCCGTTCTGGTATATATCAGCCGTGTCGAAGTAATTGATGCCTTGTTCAAAAGCATGGTGAAGTAATGCAGCATTGGCATCATGATCATTACCCAGCGACATGCATCCGAAACTGATTTCACTGATTGATAAGTTGGATGTACCCAGTTGTTTATACTGCATAGAAATATACCGGTTCGAATATATACTGTTATTTGGTTTTGTCGAGTTTGTTGAGCGCAGCTGCGATCGATGCTTTTGTCATCCACTTTCCGCCTAGCGCTACACCTTCTATTTGTTGTGTTTGCGTAATATCTTTTAGCGGGTTTCCGGCCAGGAGTATAACATCGGCTACAGCGCCTTGTTTAATGACTCCGGCATCAGGCCGGTTCAGATAGGCGGCTACATTTACGGTACCGGTGCGCAATGCCTGGTAGGGTGTAAGACCGGCCCGCACTAAATATTGCAGCTCGTGATGCGTAGAGAAGCCCGGCACATTAAAGATCTGCGGAGCATCGCATCCTAACAAAAGCCCGACACCATTTTGTTGGCAGGCATAAATCAGTTTTCGTCTGAGCTTGATGAACTGTTGTACTTCAGCAACATTATACTGCGGATTGCTCATCAGGTTCTTCTTAACATCCATCCATTGATTCGCGGTTTCCGGTTTCATATACTTGGCATCGGGGTCGGCCTTGAACATTTCAGGTGTAAACTCAGGTGCGAACCATCTTTCTGCCAATGATTGTGTCGGAACAACCCACACGTTTTTCTCTTTCAGTCCACGCATTAACTTTGGTATCTGCGTTGTATCCGCTTCATCTGCTATAAACATGGCAAATAAACCCGCTTGCTGTTCGTTCATAGTTTCTATACCGGGTACAAGTCCTTCAATAAAACCATCGAGGTGATCGATCGATGAATACCCGGCATCAATTGCCCGCCACACACCAACACCAAACGACACGTGCCCCACGAAAGGTATATTTACTTCTTTTGCAGCTGCCGCGATAGCATCGAACTTGGCGCGCGTAAGACCCGGATGTAATTTCAGGTAATCATAACCGGCTGCTTTTTGCTTACGCACCATTTCCGCACCAGCTTCCGGTGACGTTACGCTGATGCCGTTGAACGAAGGACCGGTGGTATATAAACGCGGGCCGAGAATTTCACCTTGCTGTAACTTACTGCGCAGCTCCAGGTGTTTCGGATGGCCCAGCATACCGCGGATCGTTGTTATACCATTCACAGCAAACAACGTCAGCACTTCTTTCATCGGCTCTATATCATCAACAGGAGGGACGTGTGCATGCATTTCTGCGAGTCCCGGTATCAGGTATTTACCCTGACCATCCACTATAAAAGCATTCTTGCTATACTTTACTTTGGTGCCCACCGCAGTAATTTTACCATCCTTGATAACCACCGTCTGTTTTTCCAGAACACGCTCGGTGTCCATTGGTATTACGTTAACATTGGTGATAACAATTTCTCGTTGGGTGGAGTTGATCACATCGTGTGCATGCGATGTGCTATAGAAAACGAACAGCCACAGCAGGCTGCAGAGTATATATTTTTTCATGGTGCAAGAGGGGATGATTGACACTCTGAAATTACGACATCCGCCAACAGGCCGGAAGCCGCTTATAAAATATTCACTATATCTTCTGTGATTCGTGCGGGGCGCATGGTCTTCGCATCAAGCATGCACCAGATTGTTTTTGATTCGGCCAGCACTTTCTGATCCGAGGCACGTACCAGTTTTACGAAGCGTTCAAACTTTGCTCCATGACTTTCGCCAACCCACGTTGTTCCGATAATTTCATCCTGCCGGAAAGCCGGTGTACGATAATCGATCTCATGACGCAACACTACCCACAGAAATTTAGCTTTCAGTTCCGCAGAAGCGATGGTATCCCAATGGGCTGCCGCTACCTCCTGAATATAGCGCACATATACTACATTGTTAACGTGGCCAAGCTCATCAATGTCTTCAGCCGATACTGTAATTCTGTGTTCGAAGGGTGTTGCCATACGTATACATCGTTAAAAAAAGAAAGCCACCGCCGGAGCAGTGGCCTTCGCGAGTAAATATACTCATCAGCCGTTATTACTTCAACGACTTCAGCAGTTCTTCATTCATCATCTGGTAGTCGCGGTTGTCAGCTTCTTTTGCTTTTGCCAAGGAGGCAGTAGCCGTTTCAGCAGCACCTTTTTTGTCGCCCAGTTCTTTCTGAATTCTTGCCTTCTGGTATAATACCCAGAATGGACTGTTCATACCTTCTGCAGCTTTATTAACCCACTCCAATGCCTGCTTCAGATCTTTCTTGTTTTCAAGATAGTATACTGCTGCCTGGAAATAGTTGCTCGGGCTTACTTTGGTGTTTTCTTCAATCGACTTCATCACTTTCGCTTCGAAGTCTGTTGTGATGGTAAATTTCACGGAAGTGTTTTCCCACGCCAGTTGTACTTTACCGCTCTTGTTGTCATCGCTGATATCACCAATGTTGATGGTAAACGTTTCTACTTTTTCAGTAAGCTTGGCTGGCTTTACTTTGAAGCTTGCGGCATCATTCGCTTTATCGTACTTGCCGGTGTTACCACCCAATGCTACATCTTTCGATAATACAACAGTCCACTCGTTGGCATCAGGCCAGGTCAGCAACAGGTATTCACCTTTTGGTACAGCAACACCTTCAACTTTTACATCGTCAGAAAAAGAGATTCTGGTTCCGCTGTTCGCGCCTGTTCTCCAGATCTTTCCGTAAGGCACCAGCACAGAAGCATCGGTTCCGAATATCTTTCTTCCTTTTGCACGCGGGCGGAAGTAGTTGATCTTTACATCTGTTAGACCTATCGTTGTAGACACTGAACCGGCAGGGCTCGCAGCCGGAGTCACTACCTGTGCTTCTGACAGGTGCGCGATAATGACTAAAACAATCAGTAATAATTTTTTCATGGTGGTATATTTTTGGTTGTTTTGAGTTTTTAGAGGGCCAAAGTTAAACAAGGTTTTGAATTGGCATTGTTAAAAAAGAGTTAATCGGATCAGTAAAGTAAACATGATACTTCCGGAAAGTTTTTACCAGCGGGCTGATGTAGTAAAGATTGCGCGCGAACTCCTTGGAAAAGTGCTCGTTACAAAAATAGCCGGTGTTGTTACCAGCGGTATGATTGTAGAGACGGAAGCTTACTCATGGAAGGAGCGGGGCTGTCACGCGTATGAAGCACGCAAGACACAACGCAATGCGATCATGTTTGAGAAAGGTGGCTATGCGTATGTATACCTGTGTTATGGTATGCACAATCTCTTTAATGTAGTGACGAACAAAACGGGTATAGCGGAGGCTGTATTGATACGCGCGCTCGAGCCGGTGCACGGTGTAAAAGAGATGGAGATGAGACGAGGCACACTTGCTAATCCGTTTCACCTGACCTCTGGTCCGGGTAAACTAACTAAAGCTTTGGGCATTGACAGAAAGTTGAATGGAAAATTCCTGCTCGACAACGAAGTTTGGATAGAGGATACAGGGAAGAAAATTTCTGCTGGCAACATCGAGGCCAGCGCCCGCATCGGTATAGATTATGCCGGTGAAGATGCCAGACTTCCGTGGCGGTTTACCATCCGGGGAAGTAAATGGGTTAGTAAATAAAAGTATAGATCGCTTCCTGGTAAGCAAGCCATACAGAAGATTATCACCCGGTTAGCCTCACCAATTAACAGGTAAATAGTATATTTGAAGTTTAGTCTTAGTGGAGTATGCGCCTTTTTAGTTCTGTACTGCTTCTGCTTTTAACATTCATGTCGATCGGCCAACCGATGGTTGCTGATTCAACCGGCACCTTTGATTTGTTAAACTCACCATATGATGAGCTCGACCCGATCATCAGTCCTGATGGACGAACGCTCTATGTTACTATTGCCAATCATCCCGGCAATGCAGGTGGTAAGAAAGATCCCGGTGATATATGGTACTCCGTGCTCAATGAAAATAATCAGTGGTCGGCACCAATCCATGCCGGACCTCACCTGAATAACCGCGGCTTCAATGGTGTTGCCGGTTTCTCTGATAACGGAAACAATCTCTTTCTATTAAGTCATTATGATGCTGCCGGCCAGGCTCGCACGCAAGGTATAGCGGTAGCAAGACGCAGCGGTAACGACTGGTCTGCTCCGGAGAACATCAGCATTCCCTATTTCCAGAACAAATCGGAATCACTCAGCGGGTATATTTTACCCAATGAAAGTGCTTTCGTGTTCTCGGCCGAAACGTACGGTACCCGTGGCGTTGAAGACCTGTATATAACATTGAAAGACAGCAATGGCAAGTGGTCTGAACCACGTAACCTCGGCTCGGTAATCAATACACAGTTCCAGGAATTATCACCGTCTCTCAGCGATGACGGACGTACGCTATATTTCTCCAGCAACGGTCGTAAGGGGTTCGGAAGTTTTGATATATACTCATCATCACGCCTGGATGATACCTGGCTGAATTGGTCAGAGCCGGTAAACCTCGGTCCGACAATCAACACAGAAGGTCGTGATCTATACTATCATGATTATGCTTCGCAGGAGTTCTCGCTTTTTACGAGTACCAAAAACAGCGATGGCTATGGTGATGTAAAGATGCACAAGCGTAGCGATCAACCGCCTGCACCAAAAGATACAACCAACGTAGTGGCTGCTGTACAAAAGACAGCGCCTCCGGTAACAACGCCCGCTGTTCCTGACAACAGTGTGCGTGTATATGGTAAAGTGATCAATGCAAAGACGAACGAGTTTGTTCAGGCTAAGATTACATTTACGGCAGCTGCAACCACGCGCCAGGAGAAGGGCGCAACGGCCGGGGTAGAGGCCGGTTACTCGCTGATCGTACCAGCCATAAGTGAGTATGTGGTAAAGATTGAAGCTCCGGGATATGTAAGTTCATTGGAAAAGCTCGATATCAAAGCGTATGAAATGAAGGAGCTGGAAATGAATTTCAAACTGCAGCCGGTTGAAGTAGGTACAACGGTAAATCTGAAGAACGTTTTGTTCGAGCAAGGTAAGACAATCCTGCTCCCTCAATCATACGATGAGTTGGATATGGTGATTTCTTTCCTCAAATCGAATCCCAATGTGAAGATCGAGCTGGCCGGCCACACGGATAACCGTGGTATACCGGCACAAAATATAAAACTTTCGCAGGCCCGTGTCGATAAGGTAAAAGAATATCTTACCGGGAAGGGAATTGATAAGAAACGCATCTCCGGTAAAGGCTATGGAGGCGCTATGCCGATTGCCAATAACGAAAATGAAGAGACCCGCCAGCTTAATCGCCGGGTTGAATTCATCATTAAAAAGTTATAGAAGCACTGCTTTTTAATTAAAAAATGAAAAAAAGCACTCCCGTATTCGGGGGTGCTTTTTTTATATATCGTTGTTTTTACAGAAAATTTATTGTTTCTTAATGTTATCGGTTTCAAAAGTGAATCGATTTATTACATGACTCAGGTTAGCAGCAAGTCAATTCAGATTGAAAACATTTCTATTTCAATTAATAATTGGATAAGTTAGATATACCGATGGCCGTTAAAACTATTGTGTACTTTTTGCATGCAGGAGATAAGACTATATTTTTATCAACACGCTGATACCAGCTCGTTGTTGACAACCATCTTCGCAAGGTTGTTTTATACTGTATATTGTTTGCCTGAACCGTTTAAATATAAGTTTGTTGCAGGAATTGCCGTCAGGCTGCATTTTACATCTATAGCACACGTTACGCGTGCGCATACTTTAGCAAATTCTCACGATCGTAAAATATAGTTCAATGCAGGGAGCCTCATTGTATTTCCGGCAGCACAATAACGGTAGGGATACACGCCTTTATTCGTTATGTGGTTACATGGGCACTATACTTGTGGATGAGTATACCGGGCACAAAATTTTCGGGGTATGTGGGCATGGTTGGCGGGAGTCTGTCCAATAAGCGCCCTGGTATGGTATAAATACATTGGATGCATGGTAAAATATATGAGAGTATATCTTCCACTTTTTGCAGGACTTCACCCAAACACTAAACTACCCTTATGAACAATATTGTAGAGATTCTGCTGGTAGAAGATAATCCGGATGATGCAGAACTAACGATACGTGCTTTAAAGAAGCATAACCTCGCCAATAACCTGTTGCATTTACAGGATGGTGAAGAGGCTCTTAATTTTATTTTTTCTTCGCAACCCAGTTCACTTCCCAAGATCATTCTGCTCGATATAAAGATGCCCAAGGTGGACGGCATCGAAGTACTTCGTAAGATTAAAAGTGACGAAAATCGAAAAATTATACCGGTTGTGGTATTAACATCATCCAAAGAGGAACGAGATATAATTGAAACGTATAAATTAGGTGTTAACGCCTACATAGTGAAGCCTGTAGAGTTTGAAAAATTTGTAAGTGCTGTTTCGGAGATTGGTTTTTTCTGGTTGATACTCAATCAGCCGCCGATCAAGTAACAAGCGTGAAAAACGGAGTAGTAGCGTATGGATAAAAAACTAAAAATTCTGATGCTGGAAGACCGGGAAGAAGATGCCGGCCTCATCAATCGTACATTAACAAAAGACGGGATTGATTATACCAGCGTTAATGTAGACACCCGCGAAGAATTTGTAAAGGCGCTGGCGGAATATAGTCCTGATATTATTTTATCAGATCATGCTTTGCCCCAGTTCAACTCGCAGGAAGCATTGAAACTCTGCAAACAAGCCGGCTTTAAAGGTCCGTTTATACTTGTTACCGGTACCGTGTCGGAAGAATTTGCTGTGAGCTGTTTGAAACAGGGTGCCGATGACTATGTACTCAAATCAAATCTCGCTCGTCTGCCTTCCGCTATTGATAATGCTTTGAAGCAGCGGCAGATGGAGTCCAAGCGCAAGAAGGCTGAGTCGGCTTTGCGCAAGCAGAATAATGAGCTCGTTAAGATCAATAAAGAACTCGACAGCTTCGTATATAGTGTATCGCATAACCTGCGTGCTCCGCTGATGTCGGTATTGGGTCTTGTGCAGTTAGCCAAGATGAACGACAAGAATGACGATCTGATTTATGATATGTATTTCGACAAGATCGAACAGAGCATTCATAAACTCGATAATACACTAAAGGAAATACTCGATTACTCCCGTAACGCGCGAAGCGAAGTGCGCATCGAACGGGTAAATCTCAAGCAACTGATCGAAGACATGTTCGACCGGCTATACTATATGGAAGGATCGGAGAACATTGAGAAACAGATTACGCTGGAAGAAACAGAACCGTTTTATTCGGATTCGCAGCGACTGAGTGTTATCTGCAACAACCTGATATCAAATGCGATCAAGTATCGATCACCGGTGCAGAAGAAGCAGTTCATTCACATTCACATTACGGTAGATGCGAAAAGCGCGAAGATACATTTTGAAGATACTGGTATAGGTAGACCGGAAGAGTTGCAGACCCGTATATTTGATATGTTCTTCCGGGCAACGGATCGGAGTGAAGGTGCCGGTCTGGGACTATATATTGTAAAAGAGGCGGTTGATAAACTTCATGGTACAATCAATGTTCAATCGGAGCTGAGCAAGGGCACTATATTTACCATGGAGATTCCAAACCACGGTCCGCAGGAAGCATCAAAATGAGTAAGCGTGAGGCGCATCAGAATGCATGACGCGCCAGAATTTTCATAACATCATTTTTATAGTTACGCCCGATGGGTACAAAGTGTTTGCCGATCTCGACATCGGTAGCCGAGTATGCATCGATGCGTTCTACATTGACAATAAACGAGCGGTGTATGCGCAGAAACAGATCGCGTGGTAAACTCTCTTCGAGGTAACTTATTTTTTGCTGCGTGATGATCTCCTTGTCGGCTGTTTTAACCTTCACATAGTCTTTTATACTCTCGATATATAGAATGTCTGCCATGCGCGTCTTGATCATCTTCTTGTCTACTTTGAAGTATACAAAACTATCAGCCGCAGCTGCGTCAGGTTTCGGAGTTACAGCTGCCGCGGCAGGCTGATGTAATACTTTAGCAACGGCTTTCAGAAAACGTTCAAATGGTATAGGCTTCAATAAGTAGTCTACTACTTCCAGTTCAAAACCATCCAGTGCGTAATCGCGGAATGCTGTGGTGAGAATTACCTTCGGAGGATTTTTCAGCGTTCGGAGAAAATCAATTCCTGAAAGCTTGGGCATTTGTATATCGAGGAAAATCAGATCAACGGTATTCTGTTGAAGGAAAGCAAACGCTGATACAGCATTGCGGAATGTACCGGCAATCTCCAGCTGGTCGATCTTGCTTACATACGACTCGAGGATCTCGATTGCCAGTGGTTCATCATCAACAATTATACACTTCATATGGGTTTATACTGTTGGATTCATCGTTCTGAAATATATACATTGCCGGCATCCTGAGCCAGCGTCTATCTATACCATTTGTTATGCTGCCACGTGCTGATTGATGGTGAGCACCACCAGGAATGTTTCTTCTCCATTCATAATCTTCAGCTCGTATTGCTCCGGGTATAACAAGTCGAGTCTGCGCTTTACATTTTGTATACCGATGCCTTCTTTGCGTGCATGTCCGTTACCATTCGTTTTGTTATTCTCCACCTTGATGAGTATAACATGTTCCTGCGCATCAACACTTACCTTTACCCACGACTGCGAGAGTTCTTCGCTGGCGCCATGCTTGAAACAATTCTCCACAAAAGGCAACAGTATAAGCGGTGCGATGGTGCGATCGTTAACTTCTCCCGTTATACGGATATCGACATCCAGCTTGTCGCCATATCGCATCTTTTCAATATCGATATAGTTACGGATAAATTTTATTTCTTTGGCGAGCGGCACTTCATCGCTGGTACATTCGTACAGCATATAGTTTATCAACTCTGAAAGCTTCAACACCATATCCGGAGCGCGCTCTGATTTTTTCAACGTAAGTGCGTACAGGTTGTTCAGTGTATTGAATAAAAAATGCGGGTGGATCTGGGTTTTCAAAAACTTTAACTCAGCCTGTAGTTTTTCTTCTTTCAATACCTGTTGTGCCTTTTGATTGGTATACCAGTACTTGAGCAGTTTTATAGCAGTAGCGGTAAAAGTTACCGGGTATATCATCACAAACATCTTTACAATCTTGGGGAAGTAAAAGAACGGATCAGCCAGTGCCTGCGGATAATATATAGGGTAATAGTAATTATAGAAGAAGTATCGCTGTAACGTACCCGCCAGAAATGATGAACCTAAAAACCAAAGTGCGAATTCACCATACTTTCCCGTCAGCAGGAAGCGAGGCAACAGGTAATACAACGTAAAGTATGTAAAGATGATACGTACCGGCAAGTAGAGCAGCTCTTCGAAAAAAGTCTGGCGGTAATTCTCCTGGAAGCTTCCGTATAGCGTAGCATAAAACACAAGGTGCGTCACCCAGAACAAAACGTGCTGGAAGATTCTGTTTCGTAAAATGGATGGAATAGCTTGCTTCACAATTCTATACGGACTTGTTGATACGCGCAGAAGACTGGTTCCTGTCTCTACACGTTAGCTGACAAAGGTAACGTAAATGATTATATCGTACAGGCTACACGGCATCGATTACGCGTTTGGACTCCCTGATAGCACCTTGCGAGGGATGGATGTATGAGAATCGTTATTCGTTAGCAGTTATACGTTATCCGTTAGAAGTTAATCGTTATCCGGCAGCGCGTTGAAAATGTAAACCGCGCGAATGCCTGGGATAGCCCGGCCAAACTGAACGCCCATGATCTGAAACGGCAACAAAAAAGGTTTTTGCCAAGCATTTAGATCATTCAAAAGGCAAGTGTTTGTATTATTGCAGCCTTTGGTAAAAAAAATGCAGCTTCTTTCCCTCATTAATTTTACAGCTTCGATTCAGGGAGTATTTCTATCGTATTTACTTTTTAATAAGAGATCTGAATCAAGAGAATACCGCGTACTAGCTTTGTTGGTGCTGGTGATGTCAATCGGACTACTAGGAGCTGTACTGGGACTGTCAGGATATTATAAACAATTTCCACACCTTATGCGCATCGGTGACCCCATGGGATTGTTACTGGGACCTTTGCTATACCTGTATATTTATCTTCTTACACAGGGGAAAACGCCTAAATACTTTCTTCTTCACCTGGTCCCTTTTGCATTGTACGTGTCATCCATCATTCCATTCTATACGTTGAGTGCCGTTGAGAAAATTGCATTCGGAGAAAAGGTATTCCTTAACCGGCAGCAAAATGCACTGGTGTTGACCATCCAGGTGGTTCGGTCTGTTCATGTCATGGTCTATATTATTTGGGGGCTTCTGCTGATCAGGCGATTTGATAAATTGCTTGAGAACAATTTCTCCGAAACCGAAAAGATTGATCTCCATAAATGTCAGAACTTGCTTCGGTTATTTGTTATTATATGTCTGGTTTCCATTGCTATTTTTGTTGCCGGTTTTTTTATCCCGTTTCATTTAGTGATGGCCAATAATCTTGTCGGCCTCAGCATCAGTCTTCTTATTTATATACTAGCCTACATGAGTTGGAGCCGCCCGGAGGTCAAAGTTCATCAGCTCGTGTCTCTTTCAACGGGGCAGAACTCAGTATATACAGATGAAAAAAGCCGGAGCACCCTTCATTTGCCAGATGAGCACTATCAGAAATTATCAGCACAACTTGAGAAGCTGATTATTGACGAAAAGGTATACCTCGAGAACGAGCTTTCATTGGCACAGCTCAGCGAAAAACTCAACATCCAGCCCTATCAGACTTCCGAACTTATCAGCCGGCAATACCAAGAGTCTTTTTTCGACCTGATTAATCGGCACCGTGTGGAGGAAGTGAAGAAGCGACTTCATGATCCGGCGTTTTCACATTTATCTATTTTGGGAGTTGCCCTGGACTGTGGATTCAATTCAAAGTCGTCATTCAACACCGCATTTAAAAAGTTTACGGGACAAACACCTTCACAATATCGTAGTATAAGAGGTTCGACTTTCTGAAATCGTACGCCCGGCCTTCGAAATAAGGGCGAATACGGGCAACGACCTGTGCAGCTTTGCTTCACAACTTTAAAAATCAGAAAGTCATGAAAAAATTAATTCTTGTTTTATTGGTGCTGAACAGCAGCGTAATACTGGCACAACAGACTGCAAATGTTAATCGGGCATTTCATGTAGAGGTTGATCCGATTGCCTATGCTTTAAAAGGGTATTCAGTTCACGCAATCTACCAGGTCAATAAGTTTAGCTTCGATGCCGGTATATTCGGCATCCAGCCTCCTGAAGGATTTACCGGCAACAAAGGCTTCCGTGAAAAGATGAATGGTGCCGGCATTAAAGCACACTATCATTTTAGCGGAATAAAAGGATGGTTCACGGGGCTGAGCGCAGGGTACTCCGACATGGATATAAAACACAAGGCTTCAGGATCAAGCGATACAGGAAAATCAGTGGGTATAGGTGCAGATATAGGATACCGTTTCTTCTTTTGGAAAGACAAGAATGGCAGCCCTACCGGATTATACCTGATGCCATGGGTTAGTGTTGGTTATGACGTTTACCAGGAAAAAATAAACATCGCCGAGAAAGACTACAAGCAGCAACCTGTTAGCTTTTTCCCGACTGTACACATTGGTTACCGGTTTAAATAATACTTCCATGAACATACTATTAAAAACAGAAGAAGCAGCTGAACTCGTTATTGCTTATGTGATCACGCTGCTTTCAGGATTTGCCTGGTGGACTTTCTTTACGCTTTTATTTTTCCCTGACTTGTTTATGGTCGGGTACGCAGTGAATGCAAGGGTAGGAGCATGGCTATATAATTTTGGTCACCACAAGGGTGTGGCCATTGTGATTGCTCTTGTAGGATTGTCGTTTTCAAATTCAGTCTGCATCCTGATAGCCGCAGTTTTATTGGGTCATAGCGCCCTGGACCGGCTGCTTGGTTTCGGAATGAAATATACCGATGATTTCAAGCACACACACCTCGGATGGATCGGAAAGTAACATGATTGATTTACTTTACTATATTTGATAGAAAGCCTGAAGTCACTAAGATTTCAGGCTTTAGTTTCGACTTGTCTTCGACCTTAACACCCCTTAGTTATATAGTATATAGCATTACCTTCATTCCCGAACGACTGTATTAAATCCAATGTCTCTCTTTCTCTATTAACGTATAACGGTTAACTGTTAAAGGACAAAGCCTAACTCTAAAACCCAAATGCAGCATCATCCCCCCGCGGATCAGCTCCACCTTCCAGCGTACTATCCGGTCGCACCAATATAGCATCGACACGGCAGAAGGAGCGATGTGATTTGAAGGCATGTCCCATCTTCACCAACTTCAGACTATCATCAGCCGAGAAAGCATCATACTCGTTCGCGATTGTATCAGGTTGCCATTGGTGATGAAAACGTTTTGCTGTTACCGCTTCCTGCATGGTCATGTTGTGCTCGAGTACATTGAGTATGGTTTGGAATACACTCGTAATGATTTTAGAACCACCCGGTGTGCCGACTACCATTACTAACCGGCCGTTGCGTTCAATGATGGTTGGCGTCATGGAGCTGAGCATGCGTTTATTCGGCTCAATCTTATTGGCTTCACCACCAATAACACCATACATGTTTGGAGAGCCGGGCTTTGCACTGAAGTCATCCATCTCATCATTCAGCAAAAAGCCTGAGCCGGCAACAATTACTTTCGATCCGTATGCATCGTTCAATGTTGTGGTAACGGCTACAGCATTTCCTTCCGGATCAATTACCGAGAGATGTGTTGTCTGCGGAGATTCATATAGCGTGAGTGAACCTTCTTTGATGGTAGCACTTGGTGTAGCACGATCGGGATCGAACGACTTCATTCGTTCATCTGTATATAGTGCATTGGTCAGTTGCTTTACCGGTACATTTACAAAGTCGGGGTCGCCCAGGTATACCGAGCGGTCGGCATACGCTCTGCGTTCTGCTTCCACGAGTAAATGTGTTGTGCGTGCAGAGTTCCATCCCCATTCGCGTATAGGGTAAGGTTCTACCGAGCGAAGCAATTGCAGCAACGCAACGCCCCCGCTAGACGGTGGCGCCATGGAAATGATTTTATAGTCTTTATACTGACCGATGATCGGTTCACGCCAAACAGCTTTATAGTTTTTAAGATCTTCGTGCGAGATAAGACCGTTACCACGTTTCATCTCTGCTACTATATCATCGGCTGTTTTACCTTCATAGAATCCTGCAAAGCCGTTATCGCGAATGCGCTCAAGGGTGTGTCCTAGATCCGTCCAGCGAATCGTATCACCCGCAACCCAATTGTCGCGAAGCAAAAACTCCGGGCGAATTGTATTCTTTCGGATAAGTATATCATTCAGATAATTCAGTCCACGTGCTTCACGTGCTGTTAACACAAAGCCGTTCAATGCGAGGGCTATAGCAGGCTCCACAAGATCTTTCCACGGAAGCTTACCATATTTAGCATGTGCTTCAACCATACCCGCCACCGACCCGGGAACACCACACGACAAGTGTCCATCCTGACTAAGCGAATCGATAACATTACCGGCTGAGTCAAGGTACATATTGCGTGAAGCGGCACCGGGAGCTTTCTCGCGGTAATCGAGTGTCGCTATACTTCCATCATGTTTCCGGTATACCATAAATCCACCACCACCAATGTTACCGGCACTCGGGTATACCACGGCCAGTGCAAACTGTGTAGCGATGGCTGCGTCAACCGCGTTACCACCTTTACGCATAATGTCTACACCAACCTGCGAGGCAAGCGGGTGAGCGGAAACAACCATGGCAGAATCAGCAACTAAACCTGTAATCCGTTCGTGTCGAATATTGCTGGTACAGGCAACTGCACTTATAGCAAGTAAAAGCGGAATACAGCATTTCATCATCTTAAAATTGGTTAAGTCGAGTTAAAAGTATTAATTCCGAGAGTGTTTTAGAAGGTATTTATGGATGAGTGGTGATTAACATCTTTACTGCAAAAGCATGAGTCTTAGAAAAGAAAAAGCCGCCCGATTAAAAGTACACGTGCTGGATACAACCCTGAAACTGGTTGGGAAGAGACCCTTTGAAGATCTGTATGTAGACGACATTTGCGAGAAAGTTAAGATCTCGAAAGTAACACTGTTCAAGTACTTTCCGCAGAAGGAAGATATTTTATTATACTACTTTCGGGTGTGGTGCCTGGGGCGATCCGCTGACCTTGCACTTAAACCAAAAGAAGGGATACAGGGAGTATATTATCTGTTTGATAAACTCAGCGAGTCGTATGAAGAGCACCCGGGATTGCTGCTAAGTCTGATCGGGTACTTCTCGGATTTCCGCAGACCACCAAAACCTTTTCCGTTGAAACCTGAAGAAAAGAAGATCCTCTTTCCGGAAGTTGAGAACATTACCAACATCGAAATTTTATCGCTCGATCAGATGCTGGAAAAATTTACCCTGGAGGCCATCTTCCGCAAAGAAATTACCAAGACCATCTCGACACGCGACATTACGAACCTGATCACTTCGATGTTTATCGGAGGCGTTGTGGCAGCACACCTGAACCAGTTAAGTCCCGCAAAAATCTTCTTCCGTAAAAATCTTGATCTGATGTTACGCGGTCTGCAGTAACCTATAAATAATTAATATTCAGGAGTTTTATGCTTTGATGACAAGCGCTAATTACGCACACGAACGGACTTCGTGCGTTTGGTCTTTCGATCTTTCTTACGATCGTACCAGCGGTGATGATACTTCGGTTTAACAACATTAATAGTTGTGCCCGATTTTTTGCTGCACGCAGGTAGAAGGAGCATCATCAATATAAGATAAAAAAATAGTCGTCTCATGCAGTGGGTCAAAAATAACATTTTTTGGCTTCTGACTGATACTCTTCAAAACGGTTCCGTATTTTTTGCCGTATACTTACCTTTGATAATATTATCTAACCCTCTTTATGAAACAGTCTATACTTGGTTTAGGGTTGATGATTCTGGTTTCAACGCTCTCTATAGCACAGGATTATCAGACCTACGATGAAGGAATCGCCAAATTCAGAGCAAAAGAATACGAAGCCGTCATCACACTTTTCTCCGGCATGCTGTCGAACCCCGAACGGAACAAACGCTACGATGAAGATCTCTACTTCTATCGTGGACAATCATACTACTTCAAAGGAGAAACGGAAAGTGCGTTAAGCGATCTTGATAAAGCAAGCGAGTTGAATCACTATAACAAAGCCGTGATCAGCTGGTTCAGGGCTCGCTGCTACGATAAAAAAGGAAATATAGCGCAGGCTGAAAATTACTATAGCGAAGCCGTAAAGTATGCCGAGAACAACAAGAAGGTATCGGCACAGATACTTGCCGATCGTTCACAGTTCTATGCACGACATGGAAAGCGAGATGCTGCAAACAGTGATCTCGCATTAGCGAAATCGCTTGATCCTGCCAACGCAGATATAGCGAAGGCGAATGTAACTCCGTCTACCAGCAACACGCGTGGAGGTGAGGATAAAAAATCAAACACACAGGTAATCGTCAAGAGCAATCCGAAGAACAATACACCGAAAGAAACGAAGAAGGAAGTAAAGAAAGATCCGCCACCGGCAACACAGACACAGCCTGTACAACAACCGGTTAATACCGCGGCTCAGCAGCAACAACCTATCGTGGAACCTGTGGCAAATACAGCCCTTATCTCTTCGATAGCATCAGCCTATAAAGATGAAAAGCGTTATGCACTGGTGATTGGTAACAGCAGTTACACGAACTCCGTGGGTATACTGAAGAACCCGGTAAACGATGCTACCGATGTATCGACCGAGTTGAAAAAATCAAACTTCGAAGTACAATTACTTACCAACGCTACCTATGTGCAGATGCGTGAAGCGATGCGCAAGTTCCAGGATAAACTGGTGAATGGTCCGAAGGATCAGACGGTTGGTTTGTTTTACTATGCAGGTCACGGTGTACAGTACCAGGACGAAAATTACCTTGTGCCGGTAGATGCCAACGTGCAGTTTGAAGATGATATAGTTCGTATGTGCTTCCCGGTACAGAAGATGGTGCTGGCCAACATGGAGCGCTCCAACTCGCGCATGAATATAGTGATACTCGATGCCTGCCGTAACAATCCGTTCCCGGCAGCAACACGTTCTGTATCGCAGGGACTTGTTGAGATGAAACGTGCACGCGGTTCATTTATAGCTTACGCGACAGCTCCCGGTTCAGTAGCATCAGACGGTTCCGGACGCAACGGCCTCTACACGCAGGAGTTACTCAAAGCACTGCGCAAGCCGGGCTTAACCATTGAGCAGGTGTTTAAAGATGTGCGTATGAATGTATTGAGACTTTCCGGTGAGAAACAATTCACGTGGGACAGCTCAAATATAGTAGGAGAGTTTTACTTCAAGTTCCAGTAACGTATACGCTACATGAACGTGTAGGTGTGTTTACTGCAACCTCAAACTATAGTACCTTACCAGATCATTTTAACCTCTCATAATCATGAAAAAGCTACTCTGCTTCCTGAGCCTGTTGTTGACTGTTATAACGGCATCGGCCCAGGACGAAGGCACGATCGTAAAACGCGAACGCATCGATAAGAACAAAGGATTATTTATAGGTCTCGGACCTTCTTTTACATTCGGTAAAAATATAGGCGACTATAAAACCGGCTTCAACGTAGAGCTTGGTTTTCTGAAGCGCGTGAACAGAGTACTTTCCATAGGACCTTCTATATCATACCTGAGTTTTCAATATGATCCGGAAGTAACAACAGCAAATGGCGGTGATGCCTATGTTGGTTACGGTGATCCGAACAACTGGGGTGATAAGTATCCGGTTAACAACCTGGCGTACGACTACGGTTACGTACTCGAACTCGAAGGGGGCGATCTTAGTTTAACATCACTCGCAGTGAATATCAAACTGAACTTTGTTCCGGTAAAGGATAACTCTGTTATATCGGTATATGCTTTTGCAAAACCGTTTATAAGTCTGGCTTCACGGAAGGAAGTGTCAGGCCGAGGCGAGCGCTATACTTACGAAACTTACGAAGATAACAATGGTACTGCTACCGAGAATGATGATCTGCTCTATTATAATCAGGGCGATGATACCTGGTATGCCGATGGCTATACGGAAACGTGGGATGGTGAATCGTATGAAGCCTTAAAGAGTGATACCGAAGTAACGGGCGGTATATTTGTAGGTCCCGGTATCGAGTTGTTCCCTGCTCGTAAATTTTCGTTCTATACACAAGCTACGTTCGGATATACTTTCCCGGTAACATTTGTGAGTACGGAGTCGTATGACAATACCATAGCATCCTACGTGAATAAAGAATTTCCGATGACGAAGAAAGGATTCCCATCGGTAAATGTCCAGGTTGGTATGACGTTTAACTTTTAACGATTCAATAACAAGTGCTGTTGATTAGGTATGAATAAGCGAATTCATCTGCTCGTTCTTTTTTGCTTGATAAGTGTGAGTTGTCTCGCGCAATTTAAATTGTATGAGCGCGGCCACGACAGCTATACGTCAGGTAAATATGAAGATGCGATCAAAAACTTTTCAGAGTACCTGACCAAAGTTACACGCGATAAAGCGCTTGATGTAGAAGTATACTATCTGCGCGCACTGGCGTACTACAAAACCAACAAGCATGCCGAGGCTATTTCAGATTTTGAGGAAACGCTGCTGCGGAATCATGAGAACAGTGGGAATATTTACTGGTTCAAAGCAAAGAGTAATGAAAAGACAGGCGCGACCCGGGAAGCGATCAGCGACTATGGTAATGCCATTCATGAACTCGGTGGTGATAAGACCATCAAATCAAAATTACTATACGAGCGCGGGTTGCTATATGTAAAGCTGAATGATCTCCAGAAAGCAAAAGAAGATTTTCTGAATGGAGTAGCGCTCAATCCCGGTAACGCAGATCTTACGCGTGAACTTGGCAAGCTTGATAAAGTTGTACTTGCATCGCGCAGCACGCCAGACAATGCAGCGAAGACTGAACCTGCTGCTGTAAAGAAAGACGACCCTGCAAAAAAGAATAACACAACAACAGTAGCCAAGAAAGAAGAACCCGTTGCTCTTACATCGAATACAAGCACTGCGAAAACACCGGTGCAGCAGTCTGCCGGTAGTCAGTCCGTTAGCAGCCAACCTTCGCTGGCAGAATTTTACAAAGACGAGAAACGTTTTGCTTTAGTGATCGGCAACTCCTCATATCCGAAAACTATAGGAGCATTACGAAATCCCGTGAACGATGCCACCGACATGGCAAAGGAACTGCAGAACTCCAACTTTGAAGTAGACCTGCTCACCAACGCTACCTATGGACAGATGCGTGCTGCACTGTTGAAATTCAAAGAGAAGATTGATGCCGGTGACCCGGAAAAAACGGTAGCGTTGTTTTACTTTGCCGGCCATGGTTTACAGCATGAGCAAGAAAATTACCTCGTACCGATTGATGCTGCCGTAGAGTTTGAAGACGACATCAGTCGCTACTGTTTTCCGGCACAGCGCATGGTGCTGGCCAACATGGAGCGGTCCAGTGCACGCATGAATATACTTATACTGGACGCCTGTCGTAACAATCCGTTTCCTGCGCTTAACCGTTCCGTTACACAAGGGCTGGGAGAGATGCGCAGAGCGCGCGGATCATTTATAGCCTATGCAACTGCTCCGGGTTCCGTTGCTTCTGACGGCTCGGGTAAAAATGGTTTATATACTCAGGAACTTCTCAAGGCTATGCGCAAGCCCGGTCTTACCATTGAGCAGGTATTTAAAGAAGTGCGCGCCAATGTATTACGCCTTTCAGGTGACAAACAAAATACATGGGACAGCTCCAACATCATTGGAGAATTCTACTTCAAGTTCAATTGAAGCAACACGAGATACCTGTATTTCTTCATGGTAATTTCATGCGAAGCCGAAACGCTTCCCTAAAATCTTTTGTTACGTTAGGGTACTAAATTGAAAGATTATGTCGAAGAAAAATTCCATTGGTCTGGAAGTAAAAGATTCAGAACTGTTAGCGAACGGACTTAACGATCTGTTGGCCAATTATCAATTGTTCTATATGAATGCCCGTGGATTTCACTGGAATATACGTGGTGATAAATTCTTTGAGCTTCACCTGAAGTTTGAAGAACTCTATAACGATGCGCTTCTGAAAATCGATGAGATAGCAGAACGGATCCTGACGCTCGGATATACTCCGATCCATAGTTACTCTGACTATGTTAAGAAATCCGAGATAAAAGAAAGCAAGGATATTTCAGAAGGACACGCTGCTGTTGAACTTGTGCTCGAAGGTTTTAAAACCTTGCTGATCAAGGAACGTCAGTTGCTGAAGACAGCCGCTGAAGCCGATGATGAAGGAACCAATGCACTGATGAGTGACTATATCCGCCAGCAGGAAAAACTGGTGTGGATGTACTCATCGTATCAGTCAAAGAAGTAAAATTGTTTTTGAAAAATGTAAAGCTCGCCTGCGATGAAATTTTTTTTCGCAGACGAGCTTTTCTATTTGCATCACGAAATATACTTCAGGTGTTTACTATAGTGCATTGTATCTCGTTCAGATTCAGAGAATAAAGTGTATTCTTATAGTTACGTTTTGTGATGTTTGTAAAAGTGTTGGCGGAGGAGTGAAGTGTAGAAAAAGAAAACATCTGTAAATTTTTTCATTTCAAGTTTTGGAGAAATAAAACCCAATACTATCTTTGCACTCCCTTTGAGACACATCTCAAGGGAAAAACCGAAAGACGACTCGGTTTAACAGAAAAATGGTCCGGTAGTTCAGCTGGTTAGAATGCCTGCCTGTCACGCAGGAGGTCGCGGGTTCGAGTCCCGTCCGGACCGCTGATCGTCAATCAAAACACAACAAAACCTCCTAAATGAAACGTTTAGGAGGTTTTTTGTTTTTAAGACCTTCCGTTTTAGTCATCTGATATCAAATTCTTCAGTAGCAATTTGGTAAGTCAAAATAGAAACCAATTTTCGACTCAGCAGATCGCCTCTAACAATCTGATAGATAGCCTGTTCACTAATTAACATCTTGATCTCCTCAGCATCAATTAATAATTTTTAAACGTTGAATGATGCTCTATGAAATCGTTAAAACAATCCTTTGTCATTCAAAAAAACAAGTCCGGAAATGATGACTTCGCTAAAGGATATACAAAGAAATTATAGTGGATAACGTGCTAACAGAATTCTCACTAAAAAGGGAAGTAAATATAGGGTTGTGGTCAGCTGAAAAATCGATGTCTATGAGTGCTTTAAGAGGTGTAAAGAACTAAACCTATATATTGATACAGTACGGTTAAAGGTTTATGAGATTTATAGGGACTTGATTGTAAACAATATCGAAGTCAGTGCAACAATAATTAGGGATAAATTTTTGGGCGTAGGCGTAGAAAGAATGCCGATGTTTTTCGTTGTGGTGAAATAGCAGATCTCTTGATGATCAAAAGTATATACTGCTAGCATTGGTGAGAAAAAATGACACTTTCTACATATTGAATTGAGTATCTATTGCTTTTGGTATATATATCGGTGCGCGCAAAGACCTGGCTTCAGCTAAATCAAGTGTTTAACGATAAGGATCGATAGCGGGTATTTTTATTTTAATTGTTAAACAAACTATACCTATTGAACAAATGGGATAAGAATGCAGCTGGTGGATCGGACTTTGGTTGTACGAAGGAAAGCCCTGACATGACTTGCAGGTATGATTTTTAGAAGTCAGCATTAAAAAACATAATCAATCATGAAAAATAATGCTTCTGAAATAAAGGACCTGACAGGACAAGCTGCCATTGATAAATTCAAAGAAATTGTAAAGCATGAGCAGACATGCCTCTTTAGTACGAATCTCGGCAATGTGCCGCAGACTACACGTCCGATGGGCGTACAAAAAGTTTGTGACCAGGGAAATTTCTGGTTTATGAGTGCGTCTGACAGCGATAAGAATCAGGAAATTAAAGCTGATTCTCGCGTTCAGCTTTATATATGCAATACCAAGAATTACGAATTCCTATCCGTTTATGGACATGCTACTATATCTCGTGATCAGGATAAGATTAACGAATTCTGGAGTGACATACACAAGGCATGGTTTCCGGAAGGGAAGGATGATCCCCGGATTACTATTATCAAGGTTACACCGGAAGAAGGATTCTATTGGGACACGAAAGACGGAAAACTGGTTTCGCTTTTAAAAATAGCAGCTTCTGCTATAACAGGCAAAACACTCGTAGAAGGTGTTGAAGGAAACATTTCTGTCATTTGAAATCTTTGCTATAGCAAATCGTAACGGAGGATTTATTTTTAGCGTGTGGCTTTCATGCTACTTAACGCTACCAGGAGAAGTAACAGCAGTGCAGTGTTTAGTATCAGGTATATAAACAGCGATACAGGCAAATACTTCTTCCTATAGGTTTTTCCTTTGTACGGGAACAGCGCAAAGATGACGGCTAGAAGAAAGCTTGCAAGAGGAGTGAAGATATAGAACACAACAAGTGAACCTTGTATAGCTGTAGATTTATTAGCGTGACCGCCTGCATTGAACGAGATGAAGTACGCCAGAAAAACGTTAAGTGCCGTTAGAGGTGCTATTAGCAGACAATATAGCTTTAGACTGATGAACAGTACACTGGTTTTCTCCTCAGTAGGATACAGGTCGCGGTCAAGAATTTCCATTTAATGTCAAAGGAGCAAACCTAGAATATTATTGCGTCTTACAAATGGATCTTTTATAGCAGACATTACATAGGAGGGATTAGTGCCGTGATAGCTTGTCCAAAACTGTGTATGAAGAGGCTTACTGAATCAGTGATGTGTTGTTACAACGTATAGACTATACGCAGACCACGTTCGAGCTATGTATTTCAGTTGCCAAGGTAACGCTACATATCAACCAGTCCCATCAAATCCTTTTTTGTTAAGAACGATACTGCATCATCATCACTTACCACACCCTTTCCAATATCACGCTTTGATTCTTTAATCAGCATCATCTTTTCTTCAATGGTATTCCTGCATATCATTCGTATAGCCGTGACGTTGTTTGATTGACCGATTCGATAGACCCGATCAATCGCCTGATTTTCTACAGAGGGGTTCCACCACGGGTCTACAATAAAGACATAATCTGCGGCCGTGAGGTTGAGCCCGGTGCCCCCGGCTTTGAGACTGATGAGGAACACACGGATAACATCGTCTTGCTGAAAGTTGTTGATGATCTTTTCGCGATGACGTGTCTGTCCCGTTAGTATAGAATAGGAAATGTTTTCGGCATGAAGTCTTTTCTCGATGAGGTTGAGCATGGAAACGAATTGCGAGAACACGAGTACTTTGTGGTTGCTGCAGACGCTTGCGATCCGGTCGATAAGCAGATCAAGTTTACCGGAGTCGGCTTCATCAGAAACCGCGTCATCCTTTAGCAGAGTGGGCGAGTTACAGATCTGGCGAAGTCTTGTGAGTCCCTTCAGAATCTGCAGAGCATGCTTGGGAATATCATCGTCTGTTAATGTCCGTAGATCATCTCTGAATTTCTTTTCTTCCTCCCAATACAATTCGCGTTGTGATGCACTCAGCTCACAATAAAGAATCATCTCTGTTTTTTCAGGCAGTTCACTGGCCACCTGACTTTTTGTTCTGCGGAGAATAAACGGACGAATTTTTTTATTGAGACTATTGGCAGCCCTCTTCTGTTTGAACTTTCCGATTGGAATGGCGTAACTGTCTCTAAAATACTGACGGCTCCCCAGCAAGCCCGGACAGGCAAATGCAAATTGTGCATACAAGTCCCAAACGCTATTCTCAAATGGTGTTCCTGAAATGGTTATTCTGTTTCGCGACTGCAATAGCTGCACCGCTTTAAATCGTTGTGAAGATGGATTCTTGATATTCTGAGATTCATCAAGAAAAATATAGTCAAAAGTAAAAGAGGTTAATGATGATATATCCGACAACACAGTACCATAAGTCGTGATGATGACCTCATGATTTTCAAAGTCAGCAGTGTTGATCTTGTTTACTCCGTACTGAACATGAAGCCTTATAGTCGGAGCGAATTTTGTAAACTCATCTTTCCAGGAGTATAGCAATGAAGTTGGTGCTACAATCAGATGGGTTCGTGTTCCTTTTTTTGCACGGATCAAACAGATAAATGCAATGATCTGAACCGTTTTACCAAGCCCCATATCATCTGCGAGGCACCCTCCAAAATTTAAATCATCCAGTACGTTAAGCCAGTTCAGTCCTTGCAACTGATAGGGGCGGAGATCGGCCAGGAGCGAAGGCGGTTGAGTAACTTGTTTTGTTGTGGTGATGTTATCAAGCTTTTCTTCAATTGATAAGATTTCATACTTCACTGCAGAATCAATTTCTGTTTCGTGGTAGAGTTCATCAATCGCAGTAAAATTTGTCTTCGGTATACGCAAGGTATAATCACCATCATTCTCGCTTACTCTGAAATAAGTCTTAAACCGTTCAATCCATTCTTGCGGGAGTATACCAATGGTGCCATTATCGAGTTCTACGTAGTGGCTCCGATTTCTTAAAGCTTTGCTGATTTGTCTCAACGTGACGCGCGCATCTCCAAACGTAATATCGAATTGCGTATTGAACCAGTTAATTCCACTCGACACTTCAATTCGGATCTTTGCTTTATGCGGAGAAAATTTATGTCCGCTAAGTTTATTGAAGCCTAGAACTTTTATGTTGTGACCAGACCATTCGTCAAACATGGAAAGAAACCATTCGGGATTTAGAAAATAACTTTTCGGAACATAAAAGTATAGCAGCGGATTTTCAAGCTGTTCAAGAAAATCTTCACTTTGTCTCAACAGCAAAGAAATAAAGCCATCCTCCAGCTCTCCATCGCGTTCAACCAGCACTTGATTTCCTTTTTTATCCCGATCGTAGATCTGTCTTTTAGAGCGAACAGGAATTTCTGTAGACCTATATTTAATCACAGGCGTGATCGTGACATAGTTCTGCAAATCGGATAGATATATAAGTTTTTCAATTCCGATAGCATCATGTTTTACTTTTGCAATTTCATTTACTCCATTCGAATATTGCAGCGGGATATGCAAATCAATCCTGGACAAAACGTGCTGCCTGAAGTCTTCATACTCGCTATCGGAAATAGTCAGCACTGGACCGTTGTTCTTAAAATAGCTGATGATTTTCAGAATGGTGAGGTCATCAACGATATACCATCGATTGTCGATTACAATAAAGTACTCAAACAGAATAGTAACATCGGTTACAAGATAAGTAGTGTTGTCAATTTTTAATTCGCAGGAAATTCTATTCGATCGGTTAGTATGTTTTATCAAAACTTTCACATCAGGTTTTAAGTGCGCAACGTGAATGGGACTGATCGACTTCACGGTAATTTTTTCCGAGATCTGGTGATCGTGAAAATATAGGTCATAGTGAGCCGGATTTTTTACAAGCGCTTTCAGGCTTTCGTTATCTGTCGATGATCTTTGGTAGACGGTCTGAAACTTGATGATCGCCAGGTAAAACCGGAGCATGTCAATATTATTCTCCTTCCAGGCAAAGTTTAGCGGATTCAATGGCGTTACGGTGCCTTTCAAGCTGCCGCCTGAGGTTTGAGCGACAACCATTAGCTGTGCATTGAATATGCTGTAGTATTTGTGTTTTCCAAGTACGATGATAATTTTCTTGCCAGTGGTGTCAATCCATTCGGAAGGCGCAACGAGAGGCATGAGTTGCTCTTTTCCGGAATGTACAATGTCACGTCCACTAACATTGATAGTACTTTCAAAAGGAGGATAGGGCATGAGATAAAGCGAGATAAAAATTTACAACGTTGCAACTGCAGACGTTCACCGAATGGTTCAAATATCGCAGATTGCGACAGGAGAACCTACGGTTAATAGTTCAACGTATACAGACTCGAGGATTTTAGATAAGGATATTATCGGAAGAAGACAGGAGTCAGATCTTCTGTTTCTTCATGAAATATACTGACAGGAGTTGCATATCTCTGGATTGCTGTTGCTTAGAATAGACTTCGCATTCATCGAAGATCGACTTTCAACTCCTCTAAGTAATCAGATGTAAGCAATTCGTCTCCAAGCATCCGATGTTAGAGATATAGCTATACCAGAGATTGGCCGGATAGTGTGATCGGATCTGCAACGGCTGGAGTCAATGTTTCATTTGCGTTACTGGCTACACACAAGCTATAACATTCATTTTGTCTTAATGCGTATTACCGTTAGCGACATCGCTGGTGCATTGTAACGAAACGATTTGCTTGCCTGGAAGTCGGATGTTATAGGAACTATGACTTGAGGTTTTTCTAAAGTGTTCTCTGCTTCGGGATCTCCTGTGAGTAACGTTAACTGTGCCTTTGAGACAATGCGCTTGAAGCCCTTCAGGTTTACGCTCATAGCCCGGGATTCTTTTCCCGCATTCACCAGTTTTAAAATGATATCACCGGTCTCATTGTCCTGTATACAAGATGCTGCCGTGGTGGTGTCGTTCGGATCGAGGTTTACGATTTTATCGAAGTAAACATCTCCCTGATTTAGCGAAAACATTTTCTGTACATGATAATTAGGGGTGAGGCAAACATTGTTGTTATCAAAAAATATCATGTCCGTTTTCCATTGTGTGTGGTTGCGCTTGGCAAGCAGCGGAGCATACGATGCCATCCGTACGATGTCACCGTTACGTTCAAGTGCAGTCATATAGGCTGCTTCTGCAATTGCGTTTTTCAGTTTGTTTCCCCACGATGCGTATTCACCTAAATATATCTCTCCATGGGTTCTGTCATATTTATCGTATCGATTTAAGTTAGACATGAACCATGACGGTTCTTTGTAGTAGTGCTCATCTACAACAGGCACCTTCAAAGCATTTGCAAGTCTCCAGCCTTTCTCAAAATCTTCTCCATCGGGAAATGGACCTGAAGTTCCGATGACGGTAATTTCCGGATGCTTCTCTTTCACCGCAGCGTAGATGACTTTGAAGCGCTCTTCAAAGTCAGGTGTGATCTTATCCTCGTTACCAATACCAACATATTGCAGGTTGAACGGAGCAGGGTGGCCCGCAGCGGCTCTCTTGGCACCCCATGTGGATGTCACCGAACCGTTAGCCCATTCAATAAGATCAAGCACTTCCTGGATATAGTCCTGCATCTCTTCCCTGGGCAACGCTTGCTGGCCGGTTCCGCCAATGCGCCACGTGCCACCGGAGTTTTGACAACTTACCGCTGCAGGTAACACGGGTACCGGCTTTGCGCCGATGTCTTCACAAAATTGAAAGTATTCAAAATAGCCTAAGCCTAAGGACTGATGATAACCCCAGATATTCTTTTGTTCAATTCGCTGTTCTATAGGACCAATGGTATTTTTCCATCGATACATGTTTCCAAGCCCATCACCATGAACAAGACATCCGCCCGGAAAACGTATAAACCTTGGCTTCATATCAGCAAGCAATTGTGCGAGATCAGCCCTCAAGCCGTTCGCACGATTTTTAAATGTTTTCTCCGGAAAAAGTGAGACAACGTCTAACGCTAATTTACCCTTGGTGGTAGCAAGAATTACCAGTGATGCACTATCTGTATTTTCGGTTGCCTTTAACGTTGCACTATATCTTTTCCAATCCTTCGATGAGGTTAGAAGCTTATGCTCTGCCAGCACTTTTCCTTTCGGAGTTTGCAAGCTAATAGTTAAAGAAATCGGATCTGCGGAGAGTTGACGGACAAACATTGACATACGATAAGATTCACCTGTCTTTACAACAATCCCATCAAATCCTGAATTCTTGATACCAACACCGGCATCACCCACGTGCTCTGTCGTCATAACAATATAGTGCGGATTATTCGGATGTACAGGTGAACTGGTTTCAACATTAACAGCGCCATAAGAAAAACCAGGCGTGATATACTCCCAGTATGAAAATGGATTCCAATCTCTTCGGTCTGTTGGACTATATTCGAATGATCTGTTCTGAACAAGCTCAGCATATAGTCCGCCATCAGCTGAGTAATTTATATCCTCAAAGAAAAGACCGAATAAATCGGGGCTGATCTTTTTTCCTTTCGTGATGGTGCGTTCAGTTGATTGAGCAAATGCCATGGAAGTAATAATAACAAGGCACAGACATGAGCCAGCAAATTGTATAGCTCGCCCGTAAGTCGCAATAGAAGATTTATACATATAATCTAAAATCAGTAAGGTGATTTATTTATTCTTTCCGAAGCAATCGAACATAATACACGGCTCCGGCCGTACTCTGCGGAAGTGCCTGGAATTTTACCCGCACGTTCTTTTTGCCGTGCGTCATGATATCCGGAATTGAATATTCTATATCGATGAAATTGGATTGATTCCATCGGCCTGTGTTATCTTCCGTGACTAACTTTTGGTCATCGATATATATATCAAATTTTCGGCTTCCCCACTCGGAACCCCAATACCTCACCAGTAAGCTTAAACCGTTTTCTCCTCCTGTAGCAAGGTTGTAACTGAAATAACCTCCGTCTTTTGCATCCCTCCAAAACTCATTCAAATGATTTCCGGTAGTTGAATTTTCTTTTTGCAATGCGTGATCAACTTCGGGTTGTTGTTCTCCGGGAGCAACAAAGTCAAGGGTACGTTTTTGCAGTGCAAGTTTTTTCTTTTCAACGGAAGCAATAGAATCGAGATAGGATTGATACTGTTTTGTGCTCAGAGCCATCCAGTATATTATATACCGCGCGTCATGTATTTTGTAGAATGGCTCCAGCACAAGGGCGGATGAATTGAACATTTTTACGTTGGGAAAGGTATATGTGAGTGGTTTACCTTTTACCGGAACCAGTTGTGTAATGTTAGCTTTATCATCTTCTACGAGTATAGGTGCTTTATCGAGAGGAAGACGTTCACCATTTGCTATATGTCCCCAACGACTGTCATCGGCCACAAGACCTTTTAAGTTCTCTGTTCCTGTTTTTGCGCCCAGTAAAATTGGTCCGTGAAGAATAGCAACGTAGGCAGGAAGATGAGGGAGTTGTTCAATTGTATTGTGCATAGGCAATGAAACTTTTACTATATCACCTTTCTTCCATTGACGATCTATAGCTATATATGATGACGGATGCGCTGAATGTTGAATACGTTTTTCGTTAACGCTGATATATAGATCTCCTTCTTTAACCCAGGAAGGGTAGCGCACCATCAACGTAAAACGCGAAGCGCCATCAACTACTCGGAGCGTTGTTTGTTCTTCACTTGGAAAAGCTGTTTCCTGAACGATCTTAATTTTCTTATCACGCCAGTGTAGCTGCGATGCAACAAAAAGATTTACGAAAAAAGAATCGTTGCTATGGGTATATATGAACTGGTTGTACTTGCTGTGATTTTCCATACCACTACCAACACAACACCACATCGCCTGATTGGGCGATGAATATACCCGGTAATGTTGTGGTCTCGCAGGAGTGAAATATACATAACCGCCATGTTCAGGATGCTGTGTTGAAAGGATATGGTTGAACAAGGCTCGCTCATAGAAATCAACATAGCTGGCCGTTGGATTTACGCGGAACAAATGCTCCGTTAGTTTAAGCATGTTGTACGTGTTGCATGTCTCAGGACCTTCAACATCGTTCACAAAGTCGCTGGAGGCAGCGATGGATGGGAAGAATTCTCTTCGGCTGTTTCCGCCAAAGGCGAGGCTGCGATTTGCAGTGACGGTTTCCCAAAAGAAGCTGCCTGCCTTTGCATAGTTATCATCGTCTGCTACTTCCGCTATACGTTGAAACCCGACAGCCTTAGGCACTTGCGTATTGGCATGTTTGTTATCAAGATTATCATTTGAAGTGCTCATGGCATGGAGCAGCATGTTGTGTGAAAACCTCTTAGCAGCTGCTATATACTTTTCATCTTTGGTGATTTGATAGGCATCAGCAAATATTTCGTTCATGCCGCCATGCTCAACATCTAACATAGCTTGCATTTGTTCATCGCTTAGGTTCTCGGTAATATAGATGCCCCAATCGCAGAACTTTAAAAATATATCTTTTGCTTTTTCGCTGCCTCCATACATCCACGCATCTCTGAGACCGGAATATATTTTATGCACATTGTACCAGGGAACCCATGCGTTACGATACTCACGAAAGTCTCCGGTCTTAAATGCAGACCAAATCGCTTCACTCTTTGGTACACCTCCAATATAGCCTTTGCCCCAGTCTGCATTGTTCGTGCTGTTCGCTCGCTGACATTCCGCAAGTTCTGCTACGATATAGTCCATCCTGTTTTTACACTCCGTGTTCCCGGTAGATGCATAAGTCATGGCCAATGCAGACAAGTAATGGCCACCTACATGCCCATCCAACCCATCCCAATTGCTATAACTTACAGCCTTCTGTGAAAGACCTGCCTCTTTACGAAAAGGGGCGAGCAAACGATCGACATCGTATTGCAAGAGTGTTTTTGTATTTACGTCATTTGCCTTTTTGAGAGGACCATCGAGCAATAAAACGTCATTCAATGGGAATGTATTCTTATACAGTTTGGATTGCGCCTGCACAGGTTCAATTGCCAGCCAGGTTAAAAAACATCCGATCAGAATGTAGACTGTGCGTTTGACGCAAGTGGTTTTGTAAGGGTTCATTTCAACTGGATTTCGAATTTGCTACTGGTTTAGATTAGTGTTTTTTGTACACTTAAAAATAAAGGTAGTGCATTAAATAAGGCCTGTCAATTGTAATTGTAGATAATACATTTATTTTTACACAACCGATTGCAAAGTCCTCGAAACCGATTGAGTGGGACCTTTCGTCTGCATCCGGTTTTAGGATGAATGGCGAACAAGTCAGTAAATCGAAGCGGTATTTATCATCAAAAATCTATTGTTGCTACGATAACAGTCATCATGTACACGGATGTAATTTGGCGCAATATCAGAAGCAGGCTGTATCGCGGCTGCAATAAGATTTCTCCCTGCTCCGTGATCATTACCATTTTACTTATAGTACGTTGTTCTGTGTGTTGCCATGCGCAGCCCACCGTCTTTTCACCGGTTGCCCCGGAAGCGATCTCAAATTCGTTTGTGCGCTGCTTCTTTAAAGACAGTCGCGGTTTTATGTGGTTTGGCATGGCGGATGGACTGATACGGTATGACGGCACAAATGCCTATCGCTACGAACATAACCCACACGACAGAGCCAGCCTTTGTCACAATAGTATTAACGCCATTGTCGAGGATGAAAGACAGAAGCTGTGGATTGGAACAGCCTCCGGCCTTTGTATTTACGATCCGGAAAAAGATTGTTTTGTGAACGTAGATTCACTGAAGCAAAACAAAAACCATCTCAACAACAGTTTCATTACGGCTTTGTCGTTTGATCTGAAACGAAGGCTCTGGATCGGAACGCATGGAGGAGGTGTAAATATATATGATCCGGAGACGCACGTCTTCACCTATAGGCATGATCCCGCTGTTGGCAAGGCTTCGTCACCACGAAACTACATTAATAGCATGCTACGGGTTAATGATCAAATGTGGTGTGCTACGAAAGGCGGTTTGATTCTCTTTAATACAATCAAAACTGCAGCGGTGCCCTTAACGTTTGCCGGCGAGGGTTTGCCGACAAGACAATTCACGCAGCTCGTTCCGGATAAAGCAGGTAACATATGGACGACCAGTGTCAATGGTGAGATCTTTAAACTCGTTCCGGCAAATGGGTACTTTACGGTTAACCAGGTATTCTCCGGCCTTCATCGATTCGGTGCGAGTTGGAATAACATCGTTGCTTTAAACATCGATCGGAAAGGCAATCTGTGGATCGGAGGGGAGCATACTGGCTTGAACTATTTAAATACAACGTCAGCGGAGTTAACACAGTATCTTGCTGAGGAAAGCAATCCAACCGTATTGCCAACAAACTCTATACGCTCCGTCTATGTAGACGACACGGGACTGACGTGGATCGGAACATTTGATCGGGGCGCCTATGTGATAGACAATCAGGCCGGGAAGTTTAACCATGTGCAGTATGGTGCCTATAAGCCTACCGACCTGGCAGGTAAGCGCATCAGAAGTTTTGCTGAAGACCACCAGGGCAATGTGTGGCTGGCGATCGAGGGTGTAGGATTGGCGCGGGTTGACGGCAAAACCAGAGCGTTTCAAAAGTGCTCTGATATAAATAAGCAGCTAACAAATAAATATGTAACGGCTCTTATCTGTGACAGAAACGGCAACCTGTGGATTGGCACCGGCGGACACGGTATATATAAACTAAATCTCACCACGCATCAATTCACAAGTTACGGCCTGCAATCCGGTGGCTTCGGAGACAATAAGACTTCTTGTTTGTATGAGGATAAGAGCGGAATGATTTGGGCAGGCTCAGCAGGTAGTGGACTTTTCTATTTCGATGAGATAGCAAAGCGTTTTGTAGTGTTGAGCGAACAAATGAAATCCAACTATATTACCCCTACATCCTACGTCAGCTGTGTACTGGAAGACTCCAATGGAATTCTGTGGGTAGGTACAATGTACGGCTTGTATGCTCTGAGGAGGAACCATGACCATGCGTATACATATCGATGGTTTATTCAAACAGATAGTGCAGGTAGTCTTAGCAGCAGTGCCGTTCAGGCTTTGTATGAAGACCATGAGAAGAACTTATGGATTGGCACAACTGATAACGGGTTGAATGTGAAAGCACCGGGTGAGAATGTGTTTAAGCGTTATGGTAAACCCGAAGGACTCGTCAGCAACACAATAAGAGCTATCCTGGCAGACGCGTCTGGCAATCTATGGGTGAGCGCCAACATGGGGCTCTCCAAATTCGATCAGCACACAAAGCGTTTTATTAATTACTCAAGGAAAGATGGGTTGTCTTCCAATGATTTCTATCCAGGTGCGTGTCTTCGCAGCAGTACAGGACAACTCTTCTTTGGCAACAACAATGGATTCAATGCATTTTACCCGGATAGTATTCGAAACACAGCCGGAAAACCAAGAGTATATCTGGCGGATATTAAAATCAATAATCAGGCGGTTGGCATTGGCGTGCCAGGCTCACCTTTGACCAAACACATCAGCCTGACTTCAGAACTAGAGTTGTCTTACCAGCAGCGATCGTTCATCATTGATTTTGCCGCGATACAATTCGGGCCTTCTCCACGACAGAGCTATGCCTATAAGCTTGAAGGTTTTGATAAAGATTGGCATTACACGGGAAGCAACCACGCGGCAACCTATACAAACTTAGATCCGGGTCAGTATATATTTCTGGCTAAAGCGTCTCAAGGTGATGGTACATGGAACGAGCTGCCCACGCGACTGGAAATCAACATCCGTCAGGCACCCTGGAAAACCGCCTGGGCTATATGTATTTATGTAACGCTCATCGTTGCCTTGATCTTTTTTGCAGTCAAGATCCGGATAGATCGTGTCAGCATGAAGAACCAACTGGCACTTGAAAGGCTGGCTCGCGAACGCGAACATGAACTAAGCGAATCCAAAACACAATTCTTCACCAATATCTCCCATGAATTCAGAACTCCGCTCAGCCTGATTCTCATGCCACTCGAAAGCCTGATAAGCAGTCATCAGGTGTCAACGTCCCTCAAGGAGCGCGTTAGAACAGCCTATAAGAATGCGAACAAAATGATGCGGTTGGTAAATGAGTTGATGGACTTCAACAAAATCGAAAGCGGCACTTTGAAACTTCATCCGCGTCATGGAGAACTCATAGCGTTTATCACCGAGGTGGCATCCTTGTTCAGTGACGTTGCCGACAAAAGAAATATCACGTTTTCAGTTCGCACGGAATTAACGTTGCTGAAGGGCTGGTTTGATCCCGACAAACTTGAACGAATGCTGGTGAACATTCTTTCGAATGCGTTCAAATTCACACCCGATGGCGGTCAGATCACCGTGATCATCAACGCTAAGTTTACGCGTTTGGAAACGACAGCTGTTCAGTGCCTGGAGCTTATCGTGGTTGACAACGGAATCGGAATGTCGACTGAAGAGCTGCCGCGCATCTTCGATAAATTTTACCAGGCTAAATCTGCTTCCAAGATAACCGACCCGGGAACCGGCATCGGACTCTCGTTGACAAAAGCACTTGTTGAATTGCATCATGGAACCATTGCGGCAGAAAGCTCCCCCGACAAAGAGACCAGGTTTATTATAACACTTCCGATTGATTCAACTGTGTACGGTATAGGAGCGAATGACGAAATGCCACAGGATGTTGTTCCTTTGTACGAAGAGCCTCTTGCCAACAGCAGGCATTTTGCGGAAACTGAAATAGGCAATAAAGATCAGTGTGAAATACTATTGGTAGAAGATAACGAAGAACTGCGGGAATATATAGCAGCAGAGCTTGGCCAGGAATTCAAGGTATGGCAAGCGCGAAACGGAAAGGAGGGGGCTTGCATGGCGATTGACAAAACTCCGGATTTGATTGTCAGCGACATTTTAATGTCAGAGAAATCCGGAATAGAGCTTTGCAAGGAAATGAAAAGCAATATCAGGACAAGTCATATCCCGTTCATTCTTCTTACAGCAAGGGCTACTGTAGAAGACCAGATTACCGGAATAGAATCTGGTGCCGATGTCTATATAACCAAACCCTTTAGCGTACGCTTTCTTTTGACGCATGTTCGTAACTTAATTGAATCCAGACAGAAACTATATTCACATTTTAGCCAGGATGTTTACCTGATGCCGTCTAAAGTTGCCAGCAATGAAATTGACCAAGCTTTTTTACAACGTGCCGTTGACTATATCGTTGATCACATCCAAGACGCCCAGCTGGGGGTGGACTCAATCGCAGAACTCTTTAATCTCAGCCGCGTGCAGGTGTACCGAAAGATCAAAGCCCTGACGGGTAAAACCGCAGTGGAATTTATCCGAACCGTCCGACTCAAACAGGCCCTCAAACTGATGGAGACCAAGCAACACACGCTGTCGGAAGTTGCATACCTGACCGGGTTCAACTCCGCTTCCTATTTTACCCGCAGCTTCAAGGAAGAGTACGGCAAAGCACCCTCTGAATACCTGGGCTTAGCAAGCTAAAATCCATGGCGGCAGCGCCTCATCGTCCTCGCATTTTATCTCTTCCTGGTTCTTTTGCCTCTCTTTTTTAAACCGATTGCATTGGATTTAGAATTTTCTATGGCCATTTCCACAGAAAAAACGCGGTTTTTCACCTGACGATTTAAAATTAAAAGAGAATGTTCAATTCGTGAAAGGCGTTTTCACGCCTAATGCCAGAGATTGGTTCAACCGTTTGCGCTGATCCGGCCGGCCTCATTGCTCATCGCAAACGCAAAGGTTTACACGAAGTAGAAATCTGACGGTGCTGATTTCAAAACGGGTAAGCTGTGCAGTCAACAAACTCAAACCCAATTCTATGAAAAGAGGAATTCTACAAATCGTTTTAATGGGTGCATGCCCCCGGTATCGCCCAATAGCCTGGCTGTTATTCGTAATAAGTTTGGCTGCTTCCAGTGCGCACGCACAAACTACGGTGCGCGGCAGAATTGTCGATGAAACCGGTAACGGTCTTCCAGGGGTTAATGTCTTGCTAAAAGGAACAACGACAGGTACTACCAGTGATGGCAACGGAGGGTATAGCCTTCAGGTACCTAGTGAAGACGCAGTTCTTGTGTTCTCTTTCATTGGCTATACCGTGGTGGAGGAAACTACGGGCAACCGGAACGTTATTGATGTTACGCTGCTACCCAATATTCAATCCCTCACGGAAGTGGTTGTTGTAGGGTACGGAACGCAGCGACAGGAGGCTGTTACCGGATCGGTCGTGTCCATGAGTGGAAATGCACTTCGCGATATGCCGTCTCCGAATATCTCGCAAGCATTACAGGGACGTGCCGTGGGAGTGGATATTTCACAGACTTCAACCAAACCCGGCACGGCTATGCAAATCCGCGTGCGGGGTACACGTTCGTTGCTTGCCAGCAATGATCCTTTAATTGTACTTGACGGTATTCCATTTGCAGGATCTATCAACGATATAGATCCCAACAGCATCAAGAGTATAGATATTCTCAAGGACGCTTCGGCCACGGCTATTTACGGATCACGTGGTGCCAATGGTGTTTTGCTTATCACAACCAACCGAGGTGCAAAAGGACAGAAAGCACAGGTTTCCTACAACGGCTATCACGGTGTGAAAACGGTATTTGCCAAGTATCCCATGATGAGCGGCCCAGAGTACGCTGCATTACGTGCGGCAAGTGCCCAGAAGTTTAACAACACTCTTGATGAATCAAATGATGTTAATACAGACTGGCAGGATATGATCTATAAAAACGCGATGGTGACCAGTCACGATCTGGGTATATCCGGTGGAACTGAAAAAGGTACTTACTACTTCGGAGCTGGGTACTTCCGCGATGAAGCCGTTGTGCCTTTGCAAAATTTCACTCGCTATTCCATGCGCTTCTCGCTGGATCAGGAAATCAACAAGTATATCCGCATTGGTATTAGCTCCAATTCCAATTACTCCATTACCAATGGAGACAACGTGCCGGCGGTTGGTATGGCGCTGGGAAGATCTCCTATTGCCAATCCCTACAACGCGGATGGCACCATGAAGGAAATCATTCAGGAGTCGACAACAGGAGCGCAGTGGGTGCCTTCACGGGAGCGATTTGAAAGTTTAGGAGACAAGTATATCGACAGGACGAGAGCCTATGGTACCTATAATACAGTATATACAGAGATCGGCATTCCGGGAGTAGAGGGATTAAAGTATCGCCTCAACCTCGGCCTGAACATGCGACAAAGTAACTATGGCAATTACACCGGAGAAGGCGTGTTTAGTGGTGTGCCGACTACTCCTTCAACTGCAGCCATCAGCAGTACACTGATGACGAATTGGGCCGTTGAAAACCTGCTGACCTATGATCGCAGCTTCGGTAAACATGAGGTAAACGCTGTGCTCTTATACTCTGCACAACAGGAAACCTCGAACACGTCTCGTGTAACAGCACGCGATATACCCGCAGATCAGTTTCAATTCTATAACCTCGGACGTGCCGATGGTGTGATTACGGTTAATCCAGCAGACCAAAACTATACCCAGTGGGGATTGCTCTCGTACATGGGCCGCGTCATGTACTCGTATGATGAACGCTATATGCTCAGCGCAACCTTCCGGTCAGACGGTTCCTCCAGACTTGCATCAGGACACAAATGGCATACGTATCCAGCCGTTTCCGTAGGATGGAATATATCCCGCGAGCAATTCATGACTGATATCAGTCAGATAAATCTTCTTAAGCTCCGAGTTGGTTATGGACAGACTTCCAATCAGTCGGTAAATCCTTATCAGACGCTGGGGCTGTTGAGTACACGACCTTATAATTTCGGTGATGATATATACTCAACCGGCTTTACAGTTTCACAATTGCCCAACGCACAACTCGGCTGGGAATACTCTCAGACATTCAACTATGGATTAGACTTTAAAGCATTTGATAACCGCTTGTCTGGTACAATAGAATACTATGTACAGGATACAAAGGACGTTCTTTTACCGGTAGGACTTCCATCAACTTCGGGTGTCAGCAACATCACGGCTAACATGGGCCAAACCCAGAATAAAGGTATCGAGATCACCCTTAACGGTACAATCATAGACAACCTCAACGGCTGGAGCTGGGACCTTGGATTCAATCTGTACGCAAACCGAAATAAACTTGTATCACTTGCATCAGGTCAAATGCGTGACGAGGGCAACTGGTGGTTTGTAGGGCATCCTATTGATGTGATCTATGACTATGAGAAAGTTGGTCTGTGGCAGGAAGGAGATCCATATCTCAACATCCTTGAACCAGGCTCTGCCAGCAAACCCGGTATGATCAAAGTGAAATATACCGGAGCATACAATGCCGATGGCACTCCGGTAAGAGCCATTAACGCTGAGGACAGACAAATCATGAACATCCAACCGAAATTCCAGGGAGGCTTCAATACACGTGTTGCCTATAAGGGAATTGATTTAAGTATAGTGGGCACGTTTAAGAACGGAGGTATACTTAACAGCACGTTGTATGGATCAGCAGGGTATCTCAATAACCTGAACTCGCGGGCGGGAAACAATGTGAGCGTTGATTACTGGACTCCTGAGAATACCGGAGCTAAGTATCCTGCTCCAGGTGGCGTAGGCGGTGACAACCCGAAATATGGAAGCACGCTCGGATACTTTGATGCATCGTATTTGAAAATCCGTACCATCACCCTTGGGTATAATGTATCGAAACCACTCCTGGCAAAGGCTGGAATCTCTAATGTACGGGTATATATAGCGGTGCAGAATCCATTTGTGATGTTCTCACCTTATCACGATGAGTCCGGTATGGATCCTGAAACCAATTCGTTCGGGAATGAAAACGCAGCGGTTCCATATTCTGCCAATCTGAGAAGAATACTCACGGTAGGTACCAACACACCTTCAACTCGTAATTACTTGCTCGGCCTCAATTTGACATTCTAAAAAACTTACCATGAAACGTATACCTATAGCATTTGTTAGAGGAGCAGTCTTGATGATGGCTCTTTTAGTAGGATGTACCGATATCTTGAACGAAAAGCCGCGCGCTATTTATACTCCGGAATATTTCAAAACTGAAAATGGTGTATATGGCGGCCTCACCGGAATGTATGCTCATCTGCGCTATATATTTGGCAACGCATACTTTTACAATTCAACACTAACAGGTACAGATGAAGCAACGTGGGGAGCCAGTGGTGCTGGTAGCGGCTTCCAGATTTTTGATCTCTCGGGTGCAGCGCCTATCACGCCTTCCAATAGTGATGCAAGCAACCTGTGGTTTAATGCATTTCCAAACATCAATACGGCCAATGGTGTTATTGAAAATGCTTCGCAGGTAGGAATTTCAGAAGCGTTGATTTCAGAAGCAAGGTTCTTCCGGGCATTCGATTATTTCATGCTCGTTCAAACCTTTGGCGGTGTGCCGCTTGACTTAGGTGCTGGCGAATTAAAGTTTAATACTTCTGTTTCGCGCACATCAAAACGCAATACCGTTCCTGAAGTATATACTAAAGTTATATTCCCTGACCTGCGCGTGGCGATTGACAACTTACCCGTGACGGGTCGTGTGAAGGGAGCTGTTACTAAAACTACGGCACGTCTTTTCCTGGCCAAGGCTTACCTGACTTTCGGCTGGTGGCTTGAAAATCCCAATGACATTCCAACGTTCCCCGAGGCCGAACGTATAGATCCGGATGGTCACAGCGCACAATGGTATTTCCAACAAGCATACGATGTTGCTACCGCGGCAATCAACGATCCCGGACCGTATGGTTTAATGGACACTTACTACGATGTGAACCTGGGAGCGAATGATCGAAATAAGGAGATGCTGCTATATGCAGATCATACCGAGACAAGTGAGCTCTACAACGGATCAAGTCTGAGTTATGGAAGCGGTGGAGATGCCGATAATTTTGCTGTATGGATGTTGACATGGGCCTATCCAAACATCACAAGTTCCAAAACAGATTGGAGCGCACCGCAGACTGTTAACCCGGTGCAACGTGAAGCAGCGCAGGGGCTGGGACGTCCCTGGGTTCGGATGGCACCACCACACGGAATATTTAAAAATACATTTGCCGATAAGACAAATGATTCTCGTTATGACGGAACATTTGCTACAGTATACCGCGGCAATTGGCCGAAAGGTGGTGTTACCAACGCTTTCTTATACAACGCCAACAATATGCAGGTTACTCCTGGCGATCCCATCCTCACTTTTCTGGATGAAGATCCGGCCACTGCTATAGATTATTCCAATTCAGTTTATAAAAGCAGTGTAGGAGCGGGAGTGTTACCGGGGCGGGCCGATTACGTGGTGGCACCCAGTGGCATAAGCAGGCTCATATATCCTGGTCTTTGGAAGTTGGGCACCTATCGCACCGATAACGGAACCGGATTAGGACAACCCAATGCAGCGAACACGCGCCCTTTTAACATTGCAAAGTTTTCTGAACTATATTTTATAGCAGCGGAGGCTGCCGTAAAAGGTGCTGCTACAACGGCTGGGCTAAGCGCACGCGACCTGATCAATGTGATACGGGCGCGTGCAGGAAAGTGGCGTTGGGACAACAACGGTAACGCAGAGAAGATTGAAGATAACAGCAGTGCCATGACTGCAGCAACGCCGGCGGTGATTGATATAGACTATATATTGGCAGAAAGAACTCGCGAGTATTTTGGCGAAGGTTACCGATGGTATGACCTGGTTCGTACGCAGAAGTGGGACGAACTCGCTGCGACCTATACCATTAGTGGACCGGGTGTAGGTGATCATACACCGGTGACGGTTACAAGAACCATTGAAAAGTTTCATTATCTGCGCCCCGTGCCGCAAGGACAATTGGACAACATGAACATGACCACCGATGAAAAAAATGCGTATCAAAATCCGGGTTATCGGACTACCGATTAAGCCGAACGCAAAAGAACCTACACTTTGAGATTTGGGTAAAGTGAGGCAGGGTCGCTCGGTATACCGAGTGACCCTATATTTTGTGTCCCTTCCATCAGACACACCATGAACACGACTAATGAAATTATGACAAAATATATATCGATACTCTTTACTTTTCTTTGTGTTCAACTGACGCATAGTCAAAATCTGCAGAGCACCGCGACTGATCTGAAACATGCGTCAACATCCACAATTATAACCAACCCTGTACTGGCTGGCTTTTATCCTGATCCAAGTGTATTGAAGGTAGCAAGTGATTACTATCTCATCAACTCCACATTCGCTTACTTCCCGGGTATTCCAATTTTTCACAGCAAAGATTTGAAGAACTGGAAACAAATAGGCAACGTCATCAGCCGGCCATCACAAATGAATTTTATGGGCCATCGCATGACACGCGGGTTGTTTGCTCCGGCTATCGATTATCATAATGGTATATATTATGTTACCTGCACACTGATTGACCGTGGAGGGAATTTTGTAGTCACGGCAAAAAATCCTGAAGGGCCGTGGAGCGATCCGGTGTGGCTGCCGGAAGTTAAGGGTATAGATCCCTCGCTATATTTTGATAACGACAAAGCCTATATCGTTTACAACAGCGATGCCCCTGACAACAAGCCGCTATATTCCGGACATCGCACCATCCGGATATATGAATTTAATTATACTGCCTTAAAGGTAATGGGTGAAGAGCGAATTCTCGTGAACGGGGGAGTGGACCTGAGTAAAAAACCGGTATGGATTGAAGGGCCGCATTTCATGAAAAGAAATGGCTGGTATTACCTGTATGCAGCCGAGGGAGGCACGTCAGTTAATCACTCACAGGTAGTCTTTAGATCCCGATCCATGCAAGGACCGTTTGTTCCCTATGAACATAATCCGATCCTCACGCAACGCGATCTGCCGCCGGATCGGAAACACCCTGTTACCTCTGCAGGACATGCTCAATTTGTAGAAGGACCCGATGGAAATACCTACGCTATATTTCTCGCGGTGCGACCCTATGAAGGTGATTTTTACAACACGGGAAGAGAGACATTTATAGCACCCGTAACGTGGCGAGATGACTGGCCGGTAGTAGATCTTCAGGGTAAAGAAGTCCGATACCATTACGAGATGCCATATGCCGAAGCAAAGCCAAAAGATATACTTCCGCAGAGTGGAAATTTTGAGTATGAGATACGTTTCAATAAAACCCTTGATCCTTCCTTACTGTTTCTGAGAACCTGCGACAGCACTCGCTTTCGCTTAGACCAGAAGAGTGGTCTCGTCTTAAAACTCGCGCCCGAAACGTGTATGGAATTCGGTCATGCATCCTTCATAGGGAAACGTCAGCAGCATCTCTATTGTCAAACGGAAACTGAAGTTACCTTTTCTGCATCGTCCGACAACGAAAAAGCCGGACTCATAATTTTCCAGGACGAAAAGCATTTCTATTACCTGTGCAAATCGAGTGAGCATGGAAAGCCTGTTGTCCAACTATATAAAAGTAACCCGGAAGCAGAGCGTATGGACTTGCTGACGCAAGTACCTCTCGATGATAGTAACAGCCCGGTGAAGTTTCGTATCGATGCGCGTGGTAATTTCTACGACTTTTACTTTGCATCGAAGTCGCGGCAGTGGACATTAGTAAAAGATAACCTCGATGCCACCTTTCTTAGCACACGGGTTGCCGGAGGATTCATCGGATGTGTGTTCGCGATGTATGCTACATCATCCGGAAAGCCAACAACCAACCAGGCTTTTTTTAAGAACCTTTACTATCGTGGTAATGATCCAATGTACAAGTAGATATATATATGAACGTCCGTTTGAAATTGTTAAGCCTGAGGCTGACGCTTACAGTAAGCATTATTCTGTGCGCTGGCTTCATCACGAAGTCGTCAGCTCAGGATTCACTTGCCCGTAACCCGATCATTTTTGCAGATGTTCCGGATATGTCTATCGTACGCGGAGCAGATGCATACTATATGAGCAGCACCACCATGCACATGATCCCTGGACTGCCGATTATGAAATCCACTGATCTCGTAAACTGGCGCCTGGTGAGCTATGCCTACGATACACTGGCAAACATGGATGAACTCAACCTGGCCAATGGCAAAAGCACCTATGGACGTGGTTCCTGGGCCAGTAGCATCCGCTATCATAAGGGAGTATATTATGTCAGTACGTTTGCACAGACTACCGGCAAGACCTATATATATAGTACAACAGATATAGCGGCAGGAAAGTGGAAGGTAAGTTCTTTTTCGCCCGCTTATCACGACCATTCGCTGTTCTTTGACGATGATGGAAAAAACTACATGATCTACGGGGCGGGAGTCATAAAGCTGGTGGAGCTTAAAGCAGATGCATCTGAAATCCAACCTGGTTCTTCTGAAATCGTGATCATTGACAATGCCAGTGCACCGGCAGGAAACAACATCGGCTTGCCTGCCGAAGGGTCTCAATTGTTTAAAGTAAACGGCAAATATTATCTGTTTAATATAGCCTGGCCCAAACAAGGTATGCGAACGGTTATAGTACACCGTGCTGATAAAATAACCGGACCGTATGAAGGTCGCGTGGTGCTACAGGATAAGGGCGTGGCGCAGGGTGGATTGATCGATTCTCCCGATGGACGCTGGTATGCATACTTGTTCCGTGATTATGGCGCGGTAGGAAGAATTCCCTACCTCGTTCCGGTGTCCTGGAGCGATGGCTGGCCTTTGCTGGGTAATGAGGGGAAAGTACCCGATATACTTGCGCTGCCACCGAGTAAAGGGTATATCCCGGATATAGTTGCATCGGATGAATTTACGCGTAAGAAAGGCGATCGTGTGCTGCCGCTGGTGTGGCAATGGAATCACAATCCGGATAATAAACACTGGTCGCTGTCAGCACGACCCGGGTATCTGCGGCTTACGACTGCCCGTATAGACACGAGTTTCTTACTGGCGCGCAATACACTCACACAACGCACTATCGGACCACAATGTATAGCGGAAACATTCATTGATGTAGCACGCATGAAAGAAGGGGATTTTGCCGGGTTAGCACTCTTGCAGAGTAAATATGGACAGGTTGGTGTGAGAAAGCACCAAGATGGATCGAAATATATAGTTATGGTAACGGCTGAATCAGGCAGGTCAGTTGAAGTCGCCTCAGTCCCCTTGCGTAAAAATACTATATATCTAAAAGCGCACTGCGACTTTGCAGAGCGAAAAGATATAGCCAATTTTTTCTACAGTGTCGATGGCCGTACGTGGATACCGATAGGTTCAACACTTCGAATGGCATATACTATACCGCATTTTATGGGCTATCGATTTGCGTTGTTTAACTATGCTTCCAAAAATGCCGGAGGCTTCGTTGATTTCGACTTCTTCCGCATCAATACGGTGAAGTAAATAGGACTAGCGTCCTTTAACTATTCGTAATAGGAGGTCTCGTTTCGATTGTCCTAAAGTTCAATAAAAAAAACTTGCACTTGGTTATATATAGCAACAAGAATGTGACAATATGCTGGAAAAGAATGATATAACGATCTACGATATTGCAGCTGCCTTGGATATATCTCCTTCTACGGTGAGCAGGGCTTTAAGCGGAGTTCCACTCGTGCGTAAAGAGACGCGCAAAAAGATTCTGGCCACCGCCAGACAAATGGGATATCGGCAAAACTCCTTCGCAAGCAAATTGCGGAGTAAGCGTACAAAAATTCTGGGTGCAGTGGTGCACAAGTTAAATACAGCCACTATCTCTGGACTGATTTCAGCTGTAGAGTATACCGCACGTAGAAACGAGTATAGCCTCATCGTAACACAAACATCTGAAGACCATGAAGCCTATATTTCAGCAATGGAACATCTAAATCATCATCGGGTAGATGGGATGCTTATCTGCAACCCGGAAAACAAATCCATTGGTTCTCCTATACTCAATTATGGATGTCCTGCTGTTATTATTGAAAAGTCAACATGGCTTAATGGCCCAAATGAAACGGTAACTATGGCATACGACTTTGCCAGGTATCTTGTAGACAAAGGCTGTCGAAATATAGTCTTGGTACAGGAGCACGGTAAAACCGTTGGTATCGAGGAGGTCTCCCTGGGATGTCAAGCCGCCATTGCAGAAGATGAAACCCACGATCGCCGTTTGACGATACAAACGAAAAACAGATTATTAGCAGATCTAAATACAGCGCCCGAAGGTGTCGATGGTATTATATATATAGGCCAGATACTCGCCATGTTATTTATACCCCGTGATAAATCCATTCAGCAGGTGAATGGTACAGGTATGTTCACGGATGTGTCGAACATATGTCCGGATAAATTTGCTGCCCTTGGAACTTTCGCTGCGGAAATTCTTCTGTCATTAATAGACAATAACATGACCACTTCAACAGAATAGCGATTCAGTTACGAAGAGCTTGCACGCCTTTTGGTATATATATTCTTGGAGAAAACACGCATCACTCATCAGATCAGAAGGCGAGAAATAAACAGGATGAAGCATCCGAAGTCCTATTACGGTATATCCTTTTCTATGTCATTCATTTTTTTTCATTGCTTTTAAAGTCCGTTCGAATTTGAAAAGTCGGATTCAGGAAAAACAAAGTCGGTTTGTGTCAATGGGTAAAACATTAGCGGAACATAAGTTTGCAATCGAACTTTTATGCAGCACAGTATAGTGCGATGTTATATTTTCAATGGAAGACTGGCTGCCAAAGTCAAGTCGTAATTTAAAAAAAACGTTCCGCTATAGCAGGTGTCCTATCCAACAACGATGAGCAATAGATTAACACGAACGACACTCAAAATAGATAGCCGTCCTATAAAAGTTATTCAATTTGGCAGCGGAAATTTCCTGCGGGGATTTGCAGACTACATGATCGACATCATGAACGACCATGCATCGTTCCAGGGTAATGTCAGTATCATTCAATCGGTAAGTTCTTCCGATAATGCACTTAATCGCCAGGACGGTCTATACCACGTGTTAGTGAAGGGCTTAAGTAAAGGAGAACCAGTATCGGAGGTCCGGTTAATTACGTGCGTTGAAGGAACGTTAAATGCCAATGACGACTGTAAAGGTTTTCTTGCACTCGCCAGTATACCAACCGTGCAATTTGTAATTTCGAATACAACCGAAAGTGGAATTGCATATATAGACGAACCATTTCGAGAGGATTCACTTCCGACTACTTTTCCGGGTAAGCTAACGCGTTTACTATGGGAACGCTTTAATAAAAAACTGAAGGGATTGATTATCATTCCCTGCGAGCTGATAGAAAACAATGGAGATACACTGCGTGAAATTGTATTGAAGTATGCATCATCCTGGTTTTTGTCAGACGGTTTTAAACAGTGGATCCTTGACGAAAATGTTTTTTGTAATACCCTTGTTGACAGGATTGTTTCTGGATTTTCCGCAACGGTGAGAGAGGAAGTAAAAGAAAAAACAGGATATGACGATCATGCTGCCGTGATGGTTGAGCCATACTCATTCCTTGCTATACAAGCTCCGGATTTTGTACGTACAATGTTCCCTGCTGATGTCGCTAACCTTCCGGTATATTTTGTGGATGATATTAGTGAGTATCGTCTCAGAAAAGTGCGTATCCTCAATGGCGCACATACTGCAATGATGGCCTATAGTTACTTGCGTGGCTTCAGAACGGTACGTGAGGCATTGCTTGATAAGGACATCGAACGATTCGTGACACTACTTATTCATGAAGAGATCATTCTAACGTTGCCTCAGCCTGAGGCTGAACTTAAATTGTTCGCAGTTGAAGTGATGGACCGTTTGAGAAATCCGTTCCTGGATCATCAACTCTCGTCCATTGCTTTAAATTCAATTGATAAATTCAATGTGCGATTGCTGCCAACGCTTCTCGAGTATTTTAAACAAACCGGTAAAACACCACCACGCATTACACAGGCGCTTGCCGCATTGATAGTTTTCTATCGGGGGCAATACAATGGGCAAACAATTCCGATACAAGACAACCAGGCAGTGAAAGAAGCATTTCAAAAAGCATGGCAAGCCAACATTGAATCTTCGTTACCACAACTCCTGGCAAACAGTATACTTTGGAGAGGTAATAATCTTAATCTGCTCGGAGATTTAAAACAAGGGGTGCAGGAAGAAATTGGTGCTCTACTGAATAAGGAGTACAATTAGCAAAGCTTGAATTGAGACAGTATGTAGAAAGTATATAGCTGTTTGTTCACGGATGTCTCCTTGAAAGAGATCATTCAGATCATTTTTATTTTGTATTCTTGTTTGTTTATCTAAAACTTCAATCAAGAAATTTTATCAGCGTATCATTAAAGACTTCCTTCTGTTCCATATTCAACATGTGTGCTGCTTTTTTAATCTCTACCATGGTTGAGTGTTGGATTATGGAGTCGTAAAAATGAGAAACAGTTTTAATGAAGGGCACATCCAGATTTCCGTATACAATGAGTGTTGGATTTTTTATAGTGTGCGCGCTTTCCGCCCCGGTAACTTTCGAAAATACAGCCCATGAATCGTCATCGTGCTTGGTAAGGTTGGCGAAGGTTGTTTTTAAAATATAGTTTCGTACTGCGGTGTCAACTTCTGTACTTTTTCTGAATGGTCCATCGCACCATACGCGTGTGAACAGTTGAGCAGCGACAGAATCATTTTGTTTTGTAAACGCGCTGTCCAGTAAAGCAAATTGCCTGGCGCTTATCGAATCAGGTTTTAACACGGTTTCCCAACCGGTCAATCCGGGAGAAACGAGAACAAGCTTATCAACACGATCCGGATGCGCCACGGTAAAGTCGACAGCAGAAGATGAACCGTATGATAAACCTACAACGGAGACCTTCTGAATTTCAAGTTGATCCAATACTGTATTGAGTATACCTGCAAGGGTAATGGTTGTGTCATATCCGAAACTGCTGCCTTGTGCGGGCAGATCGATCATTATGAGTTCATATTTAGAACGAAGTTCCTCCACTTGTGCAGCCCACATGGTATGATCTTGCAAGCCTGCGTGAAGAAGCAGCACAGGGTTGCCTGACCCTTTTCGTTCGTAGTAAATCTTTAATTTACCCGTCTCGATGAAACCTTGCTTCGCGACTTTATTCTGACACGCTGAAGTAAATATAACTGCGAAGAAGAAGAGGAAGATCCTGGTATTCATAATACTCACTAAGTTAATAAAGTGCCGGGAACTTTCATGTCAAAATCAGACAGTGATGTTGATTCGCCTTTGGGACATATAGGGATGTAACAATGCGGGCTATATCGAGGTAATTACATCCGAGATTTTTAAAATCGTGTATATATACTTCCGTCTGTTGCACCGTGCGATACAGGAGCAATTCCAGGTTGTTAGTCGGCAGGACCGTGGTTGTAAAAACTAGACATTGGTTGATGAGCATGTTTTGCAGAGCATTGCTATTGCTGATATATACCCGAACCTGTATTCAAAATAAAAAACGAATTGCCAATGATCTTCAAAGTTCGAATCAATGGGAAAGAACACAATGTTGATTCAGATCCCGACATGCCATTGCTGTGGTTATTAAGAAATGACCTGGGATTGACAGGAGCAAAGTTTGGATGTGGTAAAGGACTTTGTGGCGCTTGCACCGTTTTACTAAATGGAAAGGCAGTTCGTTCCTGTTCGGTACCGGTAAGAAGTATAGGATCACTGGAAGTCACGACAATCGAAGGCATTTTATCTGCAGGGCAGCATCCTGTACAACAGGCGTGGATGGAATGCGATGTTCCGCAGTGCGGATATTGTCAGGCAGGACAGATCATGTCCACTGTTGCTCTGTTGAATCGGAATGCTTTACCATCGGAAAAAGAAATTGAGAGTGCGCTGGCCGGAAACCTTTGCCGCTGCGGTACCTATACGCGCATCATGAAAGCGGTAAAATTAGCGGCAGAAAAAATTAACCAGATATAGCATGATGCCTGTTACTACGAATCTCAAGAGACGAGACTTTATCAAGGTCACGTGCTTATCAGGAATGGGACTGTTGATTGGATTTAGATTGAACGCCAGCGACACCCACAAAGAAGTTACTGCAGAGGAAATCGAATTGAATGCCTTCATAAAAATTACTACCGATGATCGCATCATTATTATGGCTAAAAATCCAGAGATAGGTCAAGGTGTAATGACGTCCTTCCCCATGATTATAGCAGAAGAGCTCTGCGTAGATTGGAAGAAAGTACAGGTAGAGCAAGCACCCTATGACATTAAGTTCGGTGACCAGTGGGCGGGAGGAAGCAGTGCAATTCGTAACAACATGGAAATGCTTCAAAAGGCGGGCGCAGTCGCACGTGAGATCCTGCTGGAAATTGCTGCGAAGCGATGGAACGTTTCTCTTGACGACTGCTATGCTAAAGATGGTTTTATATATCGTAAAAACACCAATGAAAAATTTAACTATGGCTCTTTGGTCGATCAGAATACACGTTGGGTTATCCGGCCGGATTTTCCGCGACTAAAGGATCCCAATGAGTATAATATTATCGGCACCAGTGTTTCGGGAGTTGATAATTTACGAATCGTAAACGGCACAGCGCAGTTTGGTATTGATGCTCATATAGAAGGAATGGTGTATTGTGCAATAGAGCGTTGTCCTGTTTTCGGTGGTGACATTAAAAACTTCAGCGCGTCCGATGCGCTTCATATACCGGGTGTGTTAGGTGTGCACGAGATAAAGTATAAACATGCCAGCTACTATATATCGGGTGTAGCAGTTGTCGCGAAGAATGTTTGGAGTGCCATGAAGGGTAAATCTGCTCTTCAACCGGAGTGGAATTTTAATGGAGGAGAAATAGAATCCGATGATACCATTCGTAAGAAGTCGGAGAAAAACCTGGCGGGCGGTGCCGGATATATAGGTCGTCAGAGTGGCGATGTTGAAAAAGCGTTAGCCGG
>CBIHOZ010000028.1:0-55901 GCA_966211525.1 uncultured Chitinophaga sp.
CGTACAGTATATATTTATGATTTCATTTTTTGACGGACTACTTCGTAGAGGGCTACGCCTGCGGCTACGGACACGATGAGAGAACCGATTCTTCCTTTCATCGGGATCTTGGCGAGTTCATCGGCTTCACGAAGTAACGGATCGGAGATACCATCTTCTTCGGAGCCCATGATCAGTGCTACTGGTCCCGTGAGATTTACTTCATATAGATCTTTGCTCGCTTTTTCTGTACACGCCACTACACGTATACCATTGTCGCGAAGCAGTTGCAACGTCTTCTTCAAATCCTTTTCGCGACACACGGGTAAATGATTCAGCGCTCCGGCTGATGTCTTCATTGCATCGCTGGTAATCGGTGCATTTCCTTTTTCGCCTATAACTATTCCGTCAAGTCCGGCACACTCGGCCGTACGCGCGATCGCTCCAAAATTTCGTACGTCAGTTATGCGATCCAGCAAAAGAAAAAACGGCTCTCGCCCTTCGCTATAAGCGCGATCTATCAAATTATCCAGCGAAGCAAAAGATACTGCTGCCAGCAAACAGATAACGCCCTGGTGATTCTTGGATGACATGCGCTTCAGTTTTTCCAACGGCACAAACGTGAAGGGCACATTTCTGCTGCGCGCAGTCGTAATGAGTTCTTTGATAAGATCATTGCTGAGTCCCGACTGGATCATAATTTTTTCAATCTCTTTGCCGGCAACAATTGCTTCCATTACTGCACGGGTACCGTAGATCATATCTGATTTTTCCATCGCAAGATGTTCGTGTTAAAGTATTTCTGCTTACACAAGCTGTGTAACAGCGTGGCAAATTCCACATTCTATTCCAGTTTTGAAAAAATATTGAAGCTTCTCTTTCAATATTCACTGATTATATTTGGCGTCTAATTTCATACTATGTCGATTAAGATCAGAAAGCAGGATGCCCTCAACTATCACATGCATGGGCAGCCCGGTAAGATTGAAGTTGTTCCAACCAAAGTATTGAGCTCGCAGCTCGACCTCGCCCTCGCATATTCGCCGGGTGTAGCAGAGCCTTGCAAAGAAATTCACGCTAACAAAGAAGATGTTTACAAGTATACTTCCAAAGGAAACCTGGTAGCGGTTATATCCAACGGTACGGCTGTACTCGGATTGGGCGACATCGGCCCCGAAGCTTCCAAACCGGTAATGGAAGGTAAAGGTGTACTCTTTAAAAAGTTTGCCGGCATTGATGTATTCGATATAGAGATCGATGAGAAAGATCCCGATGCGTTCATCAAGATCGTTAAATCGCTCGAGCCTACATTTGGCGGTGTTAACCTGGAAGACATTAAAGCCCCGGAATGTTTCAAGATTGAGACCGAGCTGCGCGAGAAGATGAACATTCCGATCATGCACGATGATCAGCATGGAACGGCAATCATCTCCTGTGCCGCATTGTTGAATGCGCTGGAGATTGTCGGTAAAAAGATACAGGATATCAAGATCGTTGTAAATGGTGCCGGTGCTGCTGCCGTGAGCTGTACCAAACTATATATAGCGCTTGGTGCAAAGAAAGAGAACATCATCATGTGCGACAGTAAAGGTGTATTGAATACATCACGCACAGGTCTCGATGATATCAAAAAACAATTTGTACTCGATACGAAGATCAACACGTTACAAGAGGCGATGAAAGGCGCTGATGTATTCATCGGACTTTCTGTTGCTGATGCTATTACTCCGGAAGATCTGAACAACATGGCGAAAGATCCGATCGTGTTCGCATTGTCCAATCCAAACCCGGAGATCGATTACAACCTGGCGCGCAGAACACGCGAAGATGCTATATTAGCTACGGGTCGCTCCGATCATCCTAACCAGGTAAACAACGTATTGGGATTCCCCTATATATTCCGCGGTGCCCTTGATGTACGTGCTACCGAAATTAATGAAGCCATGAAGCTTGCTGCTGTATATGCGCTTGCTGAGCTTGCCAAAGAACCGGTACCGGATATGGTTGTGAAAGCTTATGGTACTGACAAGATACAATTCGGCCGCGAGTACCTGATACCGAAGCCACTTGATCCACGTCTCATTACTACGGTATCGCCTGCTGTTGCTAAAGCTGCCATGGAGTCTGGTATAGCTAAATATCCGATTACAGATTGGGTTGCGTATCATCATGAATTGCAACAACGCATTGGTATCGATCAGAAACTGATGTCGCGTATTATTGACCGCGCCAAGAAAAATCCGAAGCGCGTTGTATTTGCTGAAGCGAATCATCATAAAATTCTGAAAGCCGCGCAGATCCTGAAAGATGAAGGTATAGCATTGCCGATCCTGTTAGGAAACCGCGAAGAGATTCACAACCTGATTGAAGAGCACAACCTCGACCTGCACGATTGCCCTATATATTATCCACGCGAGGATGATGATATGGTGAAACGTTATGCCGAAGTACTGTATAAAAAACGCCAGCGCAAAGGTCTAACGTACCTCGATAGCGTACGCATGATGCGCGAACGAAATTACTTTGGAGCCATGATGGTGGAGTTTGGTGATGCCGATGCATTGGTGAGTGGTCTTACAAAAGACTATCCGAAAACCATTCTGCCTTCATTGCAGATTATCGGTACAGCAGACGGTGTTGAACGCGTTGCCGGTATGTATATAATTACCAACAAAAAAGGAACGTTCTTCTTTGCCGACACCACGGTTAACGTTGACCCGAATGCACAGGAGCTTGCCGGTATCATTGAGCTGACTGCACGTGGTGTTAAGTTCTTTGATATGGATCCGCGCATCGCGGTGCTGTCGTACTCTAACTTTGGTTCATCGAAAGGCGAAGTGCCGGAGAAGAGTCGCGAAGCGGTACGTATTGCGAAAGCAAAAAACCCTTCACTGGTTGTAGAGGGAGATATACAGGCAAACGTAGCACTGAACACTGCCTTGCAGCAGGAAACATTCCCGTTCAGCGCGCTGGCAAAAGAAGGAGCTAATACACTTATCTTCCCCAACCTTGCTGCCGGAAATATAGCCTATAAATTGTTAATGGAGATCGGAGGCGCAGAAGCGATCGGTCCTATCCTGTTGGGTATGAAAAAGCCGGTTCACGTTCTGCAACTTGGAAGTTCCATTCGTGAGATCGTAAACATGGCGGCTATTGCTGTTGTGGATGCGCAATTGCACGAGCAGAACGATCACTTATAAAATTGGAAAATTAATAAGATTAGAAGATTTGAAAATTACATATAGTATACTGTTTGCTTCACTTGCAGACAGTATACTATATTTTATAATGCTTCTATGCATCTTTTGGTTTTGTACTGAATAACCCTCCGAAGCGTGTAATCAACGCTATAGCTGAACCAAATGCACCGATCAGCACATTCAGATCACGGAACAGGTCTTGTTGCGCAATGGCGATAAATGCGATCAGTGCAATCAGTAAAATGATTAACACGGATTGAACTATATTCCAACTTCCTTTACTGCTTTGTTCCTTTTCCATTTGCAATTCTTCTTCCTCGTTTACAACGGAGAGTATAAAGTTATTGAAGCTTCGGTTCATGATCTGCAATGAATCGTCAGCTACGATCACTCCTTTCTGAAGCAGCAGGCGAATCGTCTTTACGTTCTTGAGATTTACATACCGGTCTTTCGCCAGATCGTGTAACAGAAATTTCTCCGCATCGGAAAAAGAATTCCAGAGTGAATGATAGTATGAATCGGCCAGCTCTTCAATTTTCAATACGAAATTTTCCTGGCACGGATACGTATGGGTCGTCTCATTGGGTATATGCGATGCGAGTGTAGGCAAAAAAAGTCCGTGGTTAAGCTCGGATCGTATAAAGACATCGTCAGACAAAAGTGTGTTCTCTTTCGACAACGGCTGAAAATATAGCACAAAACCACTCAGTACATTTTTCCACATCTGCTCGGCATGTTTATAGGTGGCCCACTCCGGTTTATTCTCGTCCATGCGGTCAAGAGCCTTCTCATAAAACTCAAGTATAGCACCGGGTTGCACAGCAGAAGCAATGATGATCTTTCGGTCTTCATCTACCAGTTGCTGAATGATCTTCAGCTTATCATCATTGATCGTATGGTCGTCAATGCCATGTTCAAAATGTTTTATAACAATTACATTCTGATTGTTAGCTGGAATTGCTTTCTTCAGATCGGTGCGCAGATTTATCACGCACGAATAATTATTCAGCAATAATTCTTTACCGGCATACGGAAGTCCTACGAGAAATATCCGGTTTTGATTCAGCAGATCACCGTGACTGATTTCTGCATGCGAATCTTTAATAAGCCGGCTGTCTAGCACTACACCTAATCCAAATATATTCCGCACAGCAAAAAGTGTAACGTGATAGATGAGATAGAAAAAACCTAACAGCAAAATGATAAACAATACGAAGTAATTACTGCCTCGCAGATCAAAGTAACTGCGTGTTACCGTATAGTAGCGTGGGTCTCCTTCATCGGGAATAAACATCATGGCTACATTGCATTCATCTTCCGTTTCATACCAACACCATTTGCCATCACCGGCTGCAGCCTGAAGCACCGGAAATGTGTTATTCAGAATTTTACTCAACGGAGGTCGCAACAAAAATTCAAATGTATACCGATGTTTTATAGAGTCCTGTCTATAGCCCTTCTCCAGCGCCTTTGTTTGTTTAAAATTACCGGTGACATCGAGGTAATTACTTTGCTCGGCCAGGGTGTCAATCACATCGTTATAGGCAGTAAGCTCTTTCTTCAGATCAGCATTTCGTTTCTCCTCGGTCTGCGCTATATCCAGCTGAAGATACTTGGTCCATGTAAGCGACTCTTCATGATAGGCCATCCTGTAAAAACCAATAACGGGCAAAACGGAAACGACTGCGAGCCACAAAAAGATCATCACAAAATATAGCCTCTGCTGATGGTCCTTCACGAAATCAAGCGCGGCAATCTTTTTTATACCTCCGATAAAATATCCACTTAACAGGATCGCTATAAACAGCAATTGTATCCATACCGCTACATCGAACCGGTCTGCGAACGGTGCTATAAAGAAATTGATCAGTACAACCAGTATAACACTCAACCATACAAAGGAGTGTCGGATTATTTTAGCATCGGCGTCTTTCTTGAGAATATTCTCGCGCTCGAAGAGCAGGTATTGAAATACAAGTATATAAAGCGGCAGCACCAAAAAGCCGAAGGTAACGGAAGCATTATGATCGATGAATAAAAGTATCAGCAGCACGATCGTCAGCAAGGCAAGCGACAGAATTGAGCGGGTATATTTCTCGCGCATCTCTTCACACAATTCTTTTGACTGCTCCTCGTTCATCTTGCGCGGACGAAGCCAGCTCAAATAAAAGCGTTTTATTTTCAACTTAGTAGGCCGGTATACACTTACAAATTGCAACAGCAGGTGTATACCAAGAAGGGTGAACATCAGAAACATCAGCATGAACGCATACCCCATGGTGAGCACCAGCGGAGATTTATAGTAATCCAGATCATAGAAAGTCACTAAATATAGCGGCAGGTTGTCAAACGGCTGTATATACATCTGGTGCGTGCGGTGGTCATAGGGGGCATCCAGTCCAACGTTCATTCTGCCTGCTATAGCAGCACGCATCTTTTCATCGTGCTCGGTTTCCTCGAAGAAATTTTCCTGCATGTTTCGCTGCCTGTCCGAATGAAACCACACTTCGCCTTGACTATCAATTATGCAATAACCAAAACCCGGAGGAAGCAGCGGAGCCATGATGGAATGCAATTTGGTTGACACCGCGAGTACCCTGGCTTTACCACCTGCCAGTGGTAAACCAAAGCCGGCAGCATTGCGACCACTCCTGAACGACCGTATAGACTGCAATGAAAACTTTCGCTTACCATCACTGCCCGGCAGCGTCCACAACTCATGATTCTTTGCTTTTATAAAGTATTCGCGCGTGCCGAGGTTAAAACTATTTACAGACTGCGTTGCCAATGTAAAAAGCTGATCGCCCTGCGCATCAAGCCACATCACCTGGTTCGTGAAAGGATAATGAAAATGCTTATTCAATTCCACCTTGTCACGCTGGTTGACGAGAATTTCCTGCGGCTTGTTTTTGGATTTGATGGGATATGTATCGGTCTTAAAAAAATTTTCATAAGCTACTACACTGTCACCACCTGGAATTTTAGCGAGCTTCTGCGCTGAGTCCAATTGAGTATATATATAGTTTAATTCATCCAGGAACCTGCCTTTAACGGAATCTGATAAGTTAGCGAGATCATCGCGCACAACGCCCTTGTGACTAAAATAATGATTTGCTGCTACCAGTATAAGAACTATAACAGCAGTGCCCACAATAATCGAGAAGCCGGTAAACCACACATTAACAATGCGAAGCCGTTCAACGGCATTCATCACTACAAGTTTGAGCACCGGCATGGCGAGTAGTACAAACAACAGTATAAGAAAAGCTATGCTGATGGTATAGGTATCTACTTCGTGAATTTTTCGATTGAAAGTTGAGGCTTTGACTGCTCCGCATAAAACCCACGACTCATTACCCGATATTCGAATTCTGTTGGTAAATACTTTGTACGGCACACCAAAAAGTTTTACGTCAATAACCGGTGTACTTTCCAATCCGTTGTCTACAGCAAAAAGACTATCGCGAGTCTTTATCTCAATACGATTATAGAATGTCTGGTAGCCTATACCGAACAGACTATCGGGTGACGCAGATTTTTTTGATTTGATTATTCTGACGAGAAAAAAGTCATCGAAGCACGAAGATTGCGGCATAGCCTTGGTCAGGAATTCTGCCGCTGATGTTCGCACCACACAATTGTCAATTCCCCGCTCCTCGAAATAAATCCAGTCAGGCTCTTTAGCCGTGTTAGGAGCAACGCAATGCAGGTCCTGCGCTTTGAGGAGTTTGGCGAGCTGTGCATTATCGCTCGCCTGCATGCGCGATTTATCCGGAAATATACTCTTGTAATTTCTGATGGTAACTTCGTAGTATTTCATCAGTTCAACAGAATTATCACCGATGCGTTTCAGCATCCGGTAATTCTGTGCTATTACATCAGCTCGTCTGTCTCCAACATACACGAGCAGGTAATACGCAAACGCCAATCCTACAATAATTATCGTTGCGATAACTATCCAGAATTTCCTGGTTAAGCCTGGCAGTTTCATAAAAACAGGTTATCGATTTAAAAGCCAACATCTTTTATCCCGATCAACTACCGGGATGATTCGTTTAGCCTGCTGCTGCAATTGACAAGATCACAGCAGCAAGAACAGTTTACGGTGTCTTAAAAATTTCGCCTAAAGAATTCCATTGCGTTTATATTCATCACGCGACTTACAATTTCTTCCGGATCCGTATTGTTTCCTACTGGCAAGTTCTTTCCATTACCCTGCATAAAATTATAGGCATGCTTCAACAGGTAATCGTCCAGGAACTGCAGGTCTTCATGTGTCCAGTAGCCGTTTAGCGGATCAATGATGCCATCGTAATCCGAGCCGATCGCAGCAAGCCCCCACGGATATATACCGGCTGCGGAAAGTATATAGGCTATATGTTCCAGCTGGTTCCAGATGAGTCTGGAGCGATGGTATAAAATCTTTCTGCGATCGACATGTCCGCGTGCCTGGGCAAGTGCTTCTTTGCTGCCTACTCTCCGCTCGTCCATCTGCAAACCAAATATACCACCACTGCGCGCGATGCGAACGAGTTCATCATCGAAGAAATTGATTGACCCGGGATTCATGCAAGCTCCTGTGGGGCGTACCGCTATATAATTGTTATCGTATGCTTTAAGACCATTTGCCGCACCATGACTTACAACGATGGGTACGGGGTCTTTATCAAACTCTTTATCAAGCATCGTATAGTATTCCCTGCGTGCCACCGGACTCATGTGTTTTACATCGATGAGTATACGTGCCCCATTCTTTTTAGACAGCAGGCATTTTGCTATCTCCGTTCCCAGTGGAGTAAAGCCCGTGTCCAATTTATAGCTTTGGTCAAGTACGCGTGCCATAATACCGGTGAGGCTTCGCGCATGCCCGCAGAGTTCATTGTAGAAGTGATGTGCGAACGTAATGAAGAATGGAGGAAACTCCCATTGCTTCTTCATGTGTTCGATGTTCTTTAAGATTTCTCCGCGATCAGCAGGTTTCTGTTCCGGGCTCAGGCCGCAGTTAAACACGTGCGCGCCTTCTATACTGAGGATAATGGCAATGGTAGGTATAGCATCATCGGCTGTCTGCAATACATCTTCAAGCTGGGTATAATTGCGCACCAATCTATAGCGCACCGGCTTGCCATCTACCAGTACCGTTTTATCGTGAAGCTGGCGATAGAAATTATACTCATTCTGAAGATCCGTGAAATAATCGGGCATCTTCTGCAGAAAGTCTACGCGCTCATCACCTAAACCCGTGGCGAGATTTAGTGTAGCATCGGAGAGCTGCCCGCTGCCGAGCCTGTTCTTCACAAAACCTTTTTCCAATGGGTATAGCGAAGCGGTCATCACCTTTACACTTCCATAGAGTGCAGACGAAAGATCGGCCTGTCTGAATTTGGTGAGACCTGTTACGTAGTTCAAAAGTTTATCTTTCAGCGAAGGCTGATCGTAATGCCATATACTTGTAATATCCGCCGGGTTTGAACTATTGGCACCCGTGGAAGCGGAATCTTTAAAACTTCTTCCATAAGGTTTCATCGCGGGATGGCAGTGCAGGTCTACAATAAAATTATTCATAACAAAAATACGGTTAGGTATAGAACGTTAAAGGGTAGCAGAAATATACTATATATACAGGAGCGGTTGTTACGGATTACTTCGATGATTGTTGTTCAGGCTCCGGCTTGGTTGCCGCTGGCTTTTTACCAACGCTGCGCAAGTTCACCAGTTTATTAAGCATATCGAACCAGAACGGTGCACCCAGAGAAACGGCAAGTGCTGTAAACAACAGACCGAGAATCTTAATTACCCAGTTGCCGGGTTTATTTTCCCAACCCAGGGGTAATTTTGTTGCATCCAGTTCGGCTTTGATGGATTTAAGATCGGCTACATTTTTATTTATACTGGCTATAGCTTCATCTGCATTTTGCCAGGGATGCAGCGTATCCTGTTGCACTTGTTTGATTTTATTGACAGCCTCACGATATGTTGAGTCATGCGCTATTTCTTCTGCACGATCGGCTATACTTTCCCGCACGGCCGGGTTTTCATAGAGGTAGCGGGCAAGTTCTATAGTATCGGCATTTAGCAAACCTGTAAGTACAAGCGATATACAGAGAATTATAGTCTGCGTTTTCTTTTTATAAGTGCCGGATACGCGCTCCATCGCCTGGTCGAACCATGCCTGAACCTCGTGTCGCACTTTGGTTATTTCGCCTGATGCTTCGGCTATAGATTGCAACAGCGATCGCTTGAAATCCTCGTCCAGTAAATTCGTAGCGGCAATAGCCTGGCGTAGCGAATCGATGGTATAGGGTTTATCGCCAAATTGCTTGTGGTGAATTATATCCAGCAACACCCGTGAAAATTTATCGGACGGTATATAGGCCGCCATACGACCCTTTGCCGTGAGACCATCAATGAGTTTATGCTTTAATATAGCTTCGCCTATATTTCCTTTACTGAAGGTATCGCGAATCCATTGGTTCAATACTTTGGGACGAAGTCGTAATATACTGGAGATAATTTCCTGCACGGCAGAGCATGCCAGGCTCAGCAGGAAGTAAATAAAGATCAGTCCGATAACGAGGTCAAGAATAGCAAAGAGCGACATACACTATTGATTTAATATTTCGAGCAGGTATACCCGCGTGGTTTCGTCAAATATACCATCTACGCGCAAACCAAAGCGTGTACTTTGCAACGCTTTAACAGCATCTTCAGTCTTTTTACCGAAGTCGCCATCCGATGTACCACAATCGAAACCCGCTAACTTCAAAGCGTCTTGTAAATTTTTAACAGCGTTACCCGTATCACCTATACGGAGTACAGTATCCGGCAAAATGAGGGCTGCTGAAGGAGCCAGCCTTCTGAAGCCTAATATAGTATTTACCGGAAAGGCGGATATAGACACCTGGTTGCCTTGATTGCCACCTAAACAATATACCCGTAGACCATCTTTCGAAAAACCAAAGAAAAATCCTACATGGCCTTTCCAGGATTCAGGTTTCTCACGCCAGAATACTACAACATCACCGGGCTCCGGACTTTCAACACGCTGCCCGGCGAAGAGCCACGAGCGGGCATCGGCTTTGCCGGTGCCTTTGAGATTTACTTTTTTAGCACACCAGTTTACAAAGATGCTGCACCACGGTGTTTCATCATCGTTGATCCAATTGAAACCCGACTCGTGTGCGTAGCGAACAATGGCAGCATTATGATCAGCACCCGGCACTTCTTTCTGGCCGAGTTCTGCTATAGCGGTTTTGATGAGCGTATCCATGGGTTAGGGTGGACGGAGATATAGTATATTTTGTTGATCGTTGTCCGTTAGTCGTTATACGTTAATCGTTACTAATAGCAGTGAACGTATAGCAGATGCGCCAGCTATAGGTTTATTGATATATATTATATACCAATAATGAACGAAGAACGAATGGACTGAGTACGGTGACTGAAGAATCTATAAATGACAGAAATGTATCAGCCTTGCGGCTGCGCGAGGGTGAGCGGGAGCAACGGGTGGTCTTACAAAGTCAGCAAGATGCTGTCACGTTTGTAGCCGAAAGGTGTAATGTGTTGGATACTGTTTCATAGCGGTAGAGGGTTTATTTTTTTAAGTACTAACTGTTCAACGAGTGTGAGGTGGATACTCAAATGCTCCTTTATTTTTTTGCACACATAGTAACCGAATACGCGGAGCGAATTAAAGTATACCAAGCTACGCAACTTTTTGCCCGTTATCAACTGGTTATGGAAAAATTAAAACCAAATTGGTCCGTATCTGTTAACTTGCTGTAACAACCAGCGCATTATTTATGACGAGAATATTTTGCATCGCTATAATTCTAGCTACGACACTTACCATGCAGGCACAACCGCTAAAAGTAATGACGTATAACATCCGGCTCGATCACACAGTGGATGGCGTTAATCAATGGCCGAAGCGAAGCGAGAAAGTATACGCGCTTATCCGTAAATACAATCCGGATATTCTCGGTGTACAGGAAGCGCTGCATCACCAGTTACAAGACATTTTGAAAAATCTTCCGGAATATACTTCCGTTGGGGTAGGCCGTGACGATGGCAAAACTAAAGGAGAGTACTCCGCTATACTTTTCAAGAAAGACCGCTTCGCTGTTCAGCAGCAGAATACATTCTGGCTTTCGGAGACACCGGACGTAGCAGGAAGCAAAAGCTGGGATGCTGCCATCACACGCATTGCTACCTGGGCCGCCTTGCGCGATCTGCACGACAAAAAAGAATTTATCATCGTGAACACGCATTTCGATCATATCGGTGCTATAGCGCGCGAGAAAAGTGCTGCCCTGATCAAGGAAAAGATTGCTGCGGTACATCAGCAACTTCCGGTGATCATTACCGGTGATTTTAACAGTGAACCAACCGAAGCGGCCTATATAACGATGCTGAACGGTGAAGCACTGAAATTATTCAATTCACGCCCGGCCACAGAATCACAGGGAACGTTCTGCACGTTTGCCGTTAATTCCACGCCCTGTAAAGTGATCGATTATATTTTTTATACCGCTGAATTAACGCCCAAAAACTTCCAGGTTATTACCGATCACAACGGTACATATTACCCTTCAGATCACTTACCGGTGATGTGCACGTTTGTATGGCCTGAGTAGCGCTTTCGCAAGTCTTAAAAAAATAAAACGGCCCCTGTAAACAGATCAGAAAAAAAACTGGAACGATTTTTTATATTGTTCCACATGATAAAAATTCATGGTGTCGATTCAATACCTATATTACTTCCACCGTTAGTTTTTTTTGTATCTATTATTTTCAATCTCTGGCATGAGGCTGCTTGCGCTGTTTGTTTTGATCCTGACTACGTATACAACGCTATGGGCGCAGACGGATACTACCCGGAGAAAAATTCTGGACAACAAGCTTTCGAAGGAAGTTATCAAAACGATTTCACGAAAATCGAGTCCTGACTCAGCCATCGCTGTAAAGAGTGAGGCGCCATTCCTGCCGTACGAAGGAAAAATCATTCGACATATCATTATTAATCACATCGGTTTTGAACGAACGATGTACGACTCGACTCGCAGGTTCCGCAACCAGATCACGAAGATTGCCGATGCGTTGCACTATACCACGCGCGAAAGTGTTATCCGCGATAATCTTTTTATCCGCGAGAATCGTCCGCTTAACCCATATCGCGTAGCCGATAATGAACGCTACCTCCGGGACCTTGATTTTATACTCGATTCCAAAATTATTGTACATCGCATTAAAGGCGAGCCCGATTCTGTTGATGTTGAAATTGTAACGCGCGATGTATTCAGTCTTGGTGCGCGCGTATCTGCCGGAGGACTTACCGATTACCGTGTGGGATTATACGATGCCAACTTGTTTGGTATGGGACAGCGCGTGCAAACTGATCTGGGTTTTGAAAGCGGACGTGCACCGTCTGTAGGCTTTGATATATTTTACCGGAAGTCGAGTTTGGGTGGTACGCTTATCAATGCATCGGGTGGCTATACGCAATTGGACAATGCCCGAAGTTTAGGTGAAGAAAATGAATATGCATACTTCATTCGATTAGAGCGGCCGCTGGTATCGCCATACTCGCGACTTGCCGGAGGACTGGAAGTAAGCCGTAACTGGTCGCGCAATGTTTTCCAGGTAGAAGACAGCACATTTCGCAAGTATCGCTATAACATTCAGGATGTATGGGCAGGGTATAACTTCAGCATCGGCAACCTGGCGCGCAACCGCGATCGTCATTTTGCAGCGATACGTTATTACCGCCAACATTATTCAAAGCAACCCACACAACCCGGAGAAGCGCTCAACCCGCTATACAACGATGAAAAATTTGTGCTGGGTGAAATGACTTTCTATAATCAGAACTTCTATAAGACGAGGTATATATATGGCTTCGGCCGAACGGAAGACGTGCCCTATGGTAAAACCGTAACACTCACCACGGGCTGGTCTAAAGCCATGGGACAAAAACGAATGTATGCCGGCACATCTGTATTGAAAGGTTTTGTAAACAAGAACGGAAGCTTTTCAAGTATAGAAGCGGGCTTCGGTACATTTTTCACCCGCAGCAGAACATCAGATACGTTTTACTATCTGCGAGGCACGCACTATAGCAAGCTATATGAATACAGAAGAGTAAAACTACGCCACCTGGTACAGGGCGGTTATGCGCAGGCACACCAGGTGGTAGCACGTGAGTTGCTTACATTGAATGATGAACTTACCGGCTTCTCGCCCGATAGTCTTTATGGTACCAAACGACTTTATCTCCGTTTTGAATCAACGCTTTTTACAAATCTGAAATTTGCCGGTTTCCGGTTTGCACCGTTTATGTCGTTGGAAAATGCTTTTCTGAAAGACTATAAATCCGAAAAAATATTAGGTGACTTTTACTGGGGAACAACAGGAGGTATACGCATCCGAAACGAGAACCTTATTTTCGGTACGATCGAGTTACGCGCATTCTATTTCCCTACGGCTGTAGATGGTGTCGACCACTTCAGTTTCAAGGTATCTACCAACGTACGATTGAAATATAGCGGGCGTTTTGTTAACCCGCCATCGTACGTCCGGTATAATTAAATATACTCTGTTGTCGAAGAATTACAGGAGAAGAACAAATGCTAATCCCGCGAAGTCACCTTTCTTGAATGTTTCTTCATCGGTATAGTTGTTATCTCCGTTGCCTTCCTGCTTCATATAGTGCAGGCTGAGCTTACAGCTTTTCTTGTTGAGGTACCAGTTTATACCGACATCATACATTCTGTCTTCACCGGAGAATTGAGCTCCCGGATCGCCTTCGAACATAGATACCATAAAGCATGGCTCGAGAAAAATCTTGTCCTTCACAATAATGTTATATCCTGCACGGACATGACCGGCTTTCATGTTGTATATCTGTCCTTCGGTGTGACGTTCCATATACATCCACTCGCCATCGATGTTCCAGTTGTTATAATTACATAGCACATCAAAACCTCCGGCATAGTTTGAAGTAAACATATCTGTTTTACTCTGCATGGAACTATTCAACCCCACCGTAATACCTTTGCGTTTGCTATAGTAATTATTGGCATCGTAGTTAATCGCATAATTTTTTCGTTCAGTATCGCCAACCGTAAAGGTGATGCGATCTACTACCAATGGGCTCCAGTAACGGCCTGATGTTTCCGTAAACTCTTCCGATGTGGTGTTGTTATTAAATATACCTACATTATACTCGATGGTAACGCTATGCTTATCGGTAATGCCGCCTAAATTTACGCCGGTTGCACGACCGTAGCCTTTACCTGTTATATGCTGACGGATATACCCTTGCGTGGGAGCTTTGTCAAATGAATTTACCAGCAAGTCGCCTGTAACGCACTCCCGACTTATCTGCGGGTGAAAATAACCTACGGTTACAGAAGCAAGATCACTCTTGCTGACGCGCCAGGTTGCATATACATCGAGTATACCCAGCTGACCTGTATTCGTTGAACCGCGCACTCCGCTAAAGCGATCTTTACCCATATTATCATACTGTATCATCACAGCATAACTGAGTTTTTTATAAGGCTTGCCTTTAAAACCGATGCGCGCTCTGCGAACCATAAAATTAAGTCGGTCTTGCATAGCTTCCATCGGGCCATCTTCCGTAAGCTGTGCCTTTTCGCCCATGGTATAGGTACTCCAGAATTGAAGACTCGCTACCGGCTGAACATATTTGAAAAGACTGTCTGTTTTAATCCAGTAATTTTCCTGTGCACAAACCAGCGTGGGCATCCACACCATCAACAGTATATATAGCTTTCTCATCGTTATTATCCGGCTTGTCTGGTGTAAGAATCCATATAGTCATCATCGGCTGGTTCGTCTTTGCCGAACGTTATCGATTTACCATGCTTGAGCATTTCGTTTTCGCGTTCCAGCTCAACCTGGCGTCTGCGCATCTGTTCTTGTGTTGCCTGGAGTTCTTCCTGGTTCTGACGCAATTCTTCTTCCTGCGCTTTCAGTTCTTCAGACATCTGCTGACTTTGCGTAAGCAGGCGTTTGGTGCGTTCATTTATCTGTGCGGTTGATATTGTGCTCGCTATACTCTCGGCTACTTTCTCAACAAAGCGTATCTCGTGTTCTTTCATTTTACCGAAAGAGGCCATCTCGATTACACCATATACTTCATCGTTGTGAATAAGCGGTACAATTAGAATTGTCTCCGGCAATGCTGCCCCCAAACCTGAGGTGATCGAAATATAGTCGCGTGGAATTTCCTGCAGGTGAATCGTAGATTTCTCCAACACACATTGCCCTACCAGACCTTCACCTATCTGTACTTTCTTGTCAACATACTTCTTGCGGTCGTATGCATAAGTTGCCATTTGTTCCAGGTACATATCACCATGCTTGTCGCCCTCAGCCATCATAAACAAAGCACCCTGGTTTGCATTCAGGTATTTGATGAGCGACTTTACAATTTCATGCGTCAACTCCTTTGTGTCGGAACTGTTTCTCCGAAGTACTTCGCCCAGGTGGGCCATACCTTCGTTTACCCAGTCGCGTATACTCTTTTCATCAGCAGCTTTCTTCAGGTTGTTACGCATGTCCAAAAGTTCGTTACCAAGTATATCTGCATCACTGAGCGGCTCAAACGACTGTGTTAAATTACCGCGCCCAATCTCCTTGGCGAACGAAGTATAGCTGCGCAGTCCGTTCACCAAACCGTTAAGCGATACAATCATATCCCCTACTTCATCTTTACGTCTTGTCTGAGTTTCGTCTGCCTGCTCGCCACGTGCCAGTTGTTTCAGTTTTTCTTTTATGGTGATGATCGCGTTGGTAAGCTTAGTGCTGAAGTAATACGATGTCGATAAACCTACAATAAGTATCAGGATGGTTATGATGACGATGGCTCCCACCACCTGGCCAATCTGCTCATTAGCCGCTTCTTCTTTTGCTGCAACAGCATGATCGATCTGGTCGGTATACATACCAGTTGAAATGATCCAGCCGAGCGGAGCATATAGTCGTGAATAGGATATTTTATTTTCCACCAAGTCTGTACCCGGCTTCTTCATAGTATACTCTACATACCCTTCGCCTTTTGCATTACACAATTCGGAGCGTAACTGGTATATATTCTTACTGGTATATTTCTCAACATTATACTTGGCATCGCTCAGTGTAACGCCCTTCAGGTCTTTTTTCTCCGCGTGCATCAGCATGGTAGGATGCGGCAGTTTATTATCCGTTACCCAGAAATATCCTTCACCCTTATCGAAGCGAATGTCCGAAAGCATCTTCAGGCTTTTGCCGAGCATGATTTTCTCCACGCCACCTTTCGATGCTGTTGTATCGGCCGCTATAGCGGTGAGCGAATCCTGGAGCTGTTTATAGTTAACATCAACAATACCGTATCCTATATCGGTGATGTGCTTTACATAAAGCTTCAGTTTGTCCATTTCATCATTACGAAATGATTCAATATCAGCTGTAGCTTTCGACTTAATCTTGTAGATCGAAACCGAGCTGATAAGCACAGACGGCAGCAGCAGCGACAGGCTGATCAGAAGGGTAATTTGTTGTTTTAATTTCATGGGGTCTATAGATAAGTGTTGCAAGATTACCACGCTTCCCGTAGGCGTCTGACCATAAATGAGCAGGTGGGAAATGTTTTGAGTAAGTGGACAACGATGCCAACGGCCGTAAAAGCAAAAAGCCCTCATGTGAGGGCTTTTCATTACGTGGTTTAAAATACATTTATTCTGAACGCAGTGAGTTTACCGGATTTACCGTAGCTGCGCGAAACGACCTGTAGCCTACCGTAACGATTGCAATGAGCAACGTGATACCTAACGTTAACAGGAATACCTGCGGACCGACTTCAATTTTATAGGCAAACTCGTCTAAAAACTTACCCATAAAGAACCAGCCGGCCGGTGCCGCCAGTACAAATCCTAACACGATGAGTTTCAGGTATTCTTTGGAGAACATCATGATTATACTTTCCACGGAAGCACCCAACACTTTGCGCACTCCTATCTCTTTGGTCTTCTGATTTGCCATGAAGGTGGCCAGTCCGAATAAGCCGAGGCAGCCTATAAATATAGCCATGCTGGTAAATACACTAAGGAGTATAGACATGCGTTGTTCCCCATCATAGAATTCGCGAATGTTCTCGTCCAGAAATTCATATTGAAACAAGTGCTCCGGATAAGACGCTTCCCATTTTGTTTTCAATTGAGCAATTATATTCTGTGCCTCACTCATCTTTACTTTCAATGCTAAATTCTCGTAGCCGCTGATGCGGTTAAAGAGTACAGTTGCTTCTATCGGTGAGCGCAAGGAGACCGTATGAAAATCTTTTACTATACCCACCACCGGGTATTCTTTGCGCCACACCCGTATTACTTTACCCATCATGTCGCTCGGGTTTGCAAAGCCTGCTATATGTGCCAGCTTTTCATTTACTATAAAACCGGTTGCTGTATCGAGGTCGGCTACATTTTGTCCTTCGAGTAATTGCAATTTATATAGGTCTATATAGTTACCATCAATTTGCTTTACCTGTGTGGAGTGTTCTTCATCACTTCCCTGCAAGCGAAAATTTGTTCCGGATACACTGCCAGACGAAGGCGGGGCGCTTGACAAACTCGCCAGTTCAACACCGGGTATACGTAACATTTCTTCGCGCAGTGTGCGCATCTTGCTGGCGGCTCCTGTAGTAGCGGAAGGTTTTTCGCTCTCCGGTATAGGCACTACCAGGATGGCATCTTTAGCAAAACCAAGATCTTTACTCTGATAGTATTTCATCTGACTGACAATAACGATGGTACCGATTATAAGCAGCTGCGATATAAAGAACTGCATCACTACCAATCCCCGGCGAAGTACGTAGCCTGATGAATTCCGGTTATTGATCAGATTCTTCAACGCTTGTGTCGGTTTGAAACCGGAGACAACAAATGCCGGATATAGTCCTGAGAAAACAGACACCACTACGGTAACGGAAACTATATATATCCATAATGTAGTATCGGTTGCAAAGTTCAGTGCCAGTTCCATCTCCATAAATGGATTGATGAAGGTGAGCGCAAATTGTGTAAGGGCCAGCGACAGGAAAACAGCCAGCACCGTGACAAGTGTTGTCTCTCCTAAAAATTGAAGTATCAACTGGCCGCGCGTACTTCCTAATGATTTACGAACGCCAACTTCCTTGGAGCGTTTGATCGCTTCAGCTGTAGAAAGATTTATAAAGTTTATACTTGCTGTTACGATCAGGATCAGCGCTATAACACTGAAAGCAACCAGCGTTGTGCGGGATACTGTGTTGAATGAATATGTATCGAATCGTTCATCGAAATGCATTTCGGTTAACGGTTGTGTAAGAAACTCTGTCTTATCCGGATCATCGTCTCCTATATATTTCTTCGTAAAGGCTGGCATGCGGCTGTTTACTTTCGCTATCGACTCGCCTTCCTTCAACAAAAAATAACATTGTTCACCACTCCATATACTATTCCATCCTGATTCTTCACGTTGCTTCTTAATCGTGCTATAGGACAGCAACAGGTTAAAAGGAAAATCGGTATTGGGGTGTGCATCTTCCATCACGGCTTTAATGCTATACTCGGCATCTTCGAACTTCAGCACTTCACCCACTACATCTTCTCTGCCAAAATATTTTTTAGCTAGACCGGTGGATATAATTGCCTCGTTCGGTTCATCGATAGACTGTGCCGCTGTGCCCTGAAGTATCGCACGATCAAAAAGTTTGAAATAACCAGGTTCAGTAAATGCTATACCTTGATCTTCCTGAATTTTCTTTAACTCGCGATTGCGTTGTGGTATACTCACAAGGTCGCTGGAGCCATCGGATATAAATACTACTTCTTCCGCTTCCGGGAAATCATTTCGAAATGCATCCGGCAACACGGTTGGTACACCTGCCTGGTAATCGGTTCCATTGTTGCCACGCGATTGATCTACAACGCGGTATATGCGATCGCGTTTCGTTACAAATGAATCGTAGCTGCTCATGTAAGCAACCATGAGAAACAACACGAGGCTGCTGGTAATGCCAAGCGTTAAGCCTGCAAGATTAATAAGCGAAATGCTTTTCTGACGGAGCAGATTGCGGATAGCTGTTTTGAAATAATTTTTTAGCATACACGGATAGAATGATGCTCGTTCTCTCTCAACATCGTGCCACGCACCGCATTCCTTTAAAATGGGGTATTTAACAGGATTTTTAATAACGTGCTTTGTTCAAATATGTTCGCGCGCGTCCGGCTGCGAACAAAAAAGCCGGACACGCAGAACCTTTCCGGTTAACACATAGTTTCCAAACTATATTACCTTTGCAGTATGATACAAAGCCTCGTTGTTGGATTGGTTTTTCTTCTCGCATTAATCTATGTGGGCCGGCTTGTCTATAAAAGCTTCCAGGCAAAATCTTCATGCGATTCAGGTTGTGGCAAATGTGGCGCGGTAGATTTTAACAAGATAGAGAAGCAGCTTCGCGAGAAAGGTCTTTAACCTACGCCCAGACTTTCGTTCCCTCCGTACAATTTTTACAGATCTCTATTTCACTTCGCGATCGCAGTAATGATGCGCGAAATGAATGGTAAGCGTCACCATTCCAGACTTCTTCAAAAGAGTTTTTAGTAAGATCGCCCAATACATGGTGAGCATCTTTATCAAAACAACACGGCACTATTTTTCCATCCCAAGTTATTACACAACTGTGCCACATCTTCCAGCAATGATTGTCCAAACTGTTCTTGATGGTATAGGAGCCATCATTCATTTTACGGTAGCGTGAGTATTGATCCTGCTCCGGTATAAGATCAGAGCCGTTGGCGTAATCATATATCTGTGCAGTCTTTAATACCACCTGGTCAACACCAATCTGTTTGGCCAAAGTATATACTTCGGGAATCTGGTGTTCGTTCGGTTTCACCACGAGGAACTGAAACATAACGTGTGGAGTTTTTGATTTCAGTTTTTTCTTCCAGGCTATAATATTGCGTGCGCCTTCTATAACTCTCTCCAGGCTTCCGCCTACGCGGTACGATTGATACGTGTCTTGGGTGGTACCATCAATAGAAATGATGAGTCTGTCCAATCCCGACTCTACGGTTAACCTAGCGTTTTCATCTTTCAGGTAATGCGCGTTGGTAGATGTAGCGGTATATATATTCTTACTGGCTGCATACTGTACCATATCCAGAAACTGCGGATGCAGGTACGGTTCACCCTGAAAGTAAAAAGTAAGGTAGCTTAATGTTGGAGCAAGTTGATCGATAACATTCTGAAACAACGGTTGCCCTAACATACCTGTTGCCCGTGTAAAGGAACGTAAACCACTGGGGCACTCCGGACAACGCAGGTTGCACGATGTTGTCGGCTCAAATGAAATGCTGATGGGCAACCCATGAATAACGGGCACACCTGTAAAACGCGCACGATGGTAACTGGTAACGATCTGTGCTGCATTCCAGGCCCGTTTTACCGTTAAGCCGGAAGCAAAGTTCAACTGATCTCTCCACGCGCGCATCATGGCTGCAAGATACTCGCGAAAAGTATCGGATGGATTATGGTAATGTCGTTATCTTTCGAAATTCATCTGTGTTTATGAAAAAAATTCTGTTTTTGCTGCTTTGTGTGTCGTTTACAGGCTATGCGCAGTCTGTTCAGCTTTCCGAGCAGGCAACTATTTCGGTGATCACGTGCGGTCCGTGGCAGGGTGAACTATATTCGGCATTCGGTCACAGTGCATTTCGTGTGCACGACCCGGCACAGGGAATTGACGAAGCCTACAACTACGGTGTGTTTGATTTCGATCAACCTAACTTCTACTTAAACTTTGCGCGCGGGTATATGTACTACAAGCTGGGTGTATACGATTACAACCGCTTTCGCGATATATATATTTACTACAACCGGTATATACATGAACAGGTGCTGAACCTGACGCAGGAGCAGAAACAAAAGATGTACGATTACCTGCAATGGAACGCGTTGCCTGAAAACGAAAACTACCGCTACGATTATTTCTACGATAACTGCGCTACTAAAATGCCGGGCATTGTATCGCGCACGTTTGGCGACAGCGTTGTATTTGATGGTTCGTATATTAAAACAAACTATACCATCCGTGAGCTTACAGATATATACCTGCGCGAGCAGCCGTGGGGCGACCTGGGTATAGATATAGGCCTCGGTTCCGAGATTGACAAAAAGGCAACTCCATACGAGTATATGTTTCTACCGGATTATGTTGAATCCGGATTTGATCATGCCACCATTAAACACAACGGAGTCGCGGTACCCTTGGTAAAACAGAAACGAATTGTTTACGAAGCCCGACCGGAAGATGCACCGAAGGGATTGCCGCATCCGCTCTATATATTCACAGCGGTGGCTGCCATCGCTATCATACTTACTGTGATTGATTTCAAAAGAAAGAAACTGTCGATGTGGTTTGATGTGATCATCTTTTCGGTAACGGGTATTATCGGGATACTGCTTGCCTTTTTGTGGTTTGCTACCGATCACAAGGCTTCCTATAATTTCAATTTACTCTGGGCATTACCTACTCACATTATTGCTGTAGTTGCTTTTGCAAAACAGCCGGCCTGGTTAAAGAAGTATTTTCTTGTCGCCGGCATTATTGCCGTACTCACGTTGGTAGTGTGGCCGGTGCTTCCGCAGAAATTAAATCTGTCGCTGATACCGATCGTTGTGATGATGGCATTGCGTTCATTGACGCAGTATAAATTGAGAAAGGCTTAGAGAACCGTTACACGTTTACGTTTAATTACCGGTGTAGTTGAAAGCGCAGCCGGTATGGTGAGGGTAAAGATCGTGCCTTTACCAAAGTCTGACTGTACGCTTACATCACCAGCCATGCGCTCTACGGTTTCCTTCACTATATATAGGCCGAGACCCGAGCCTTTTGACTGATTGGTACCGCGGAAGAACATATCAAATATTTTAGGAAGCAGCTCGGCATCTATACCCTGGCCGTTGTCGGATATGATGAGGGTAAGTTTACGATCACGATAGTATGCCTGGATATTTACCCACGGATCGCGCTTCTCCAGGCTATGATATTTTATGGCATTCGAAATGATATTATTCAGAATAACGATGAGTCGCACGCGGTCAGTTTCAATCAGGTAATCACAATTCACATCAGTTTGAAACTTGATCTTGTCGGCATCTTTTGTGAAGGCGAAATTACGGATCACGTCATCAACCAATGCTGCTATATCTACAGCCTCCAGTCGTAAACCCGTCTGGCTGTTGCGTGCGTAATCAATAATATCTAACAGGAAATTATCGAGGGTCTGTGCGCGCTCTTTCAATACTTCAAAGTATGCGAGCACCTCCTCATTTTTATTTTCAGCCAGGGCTGTGTTAATGGCACCTTTTATATCCATCAACGGAATCTTCAGATCATGCGATGCACTGTAAAAGAAACGATCAAGTTCGCGATTAGCTTTTTCCAGTTCGGTGTTCTTCGTTTTTATCTCGCTCGCCAGACTAATAAGTTTATTCTCCGATTGTTCATTCATGTTCACCATAAACACAATGAAGAATACCAGCACCGCTATACTCGAAACAAAGTTTATAATAAACGAGCGCTCCAGGTCAATAGCTCCAAAATCAAACTCACCGAATAGATTGAAGTTGGTTGCAAACAAAACGATGGTAAGTACGATGGATAAACCTATAAAGAAGAAACGATAGAAGTTCTCGTTAATCTCAAACACAACAGCAGCAAGTCCCACCCACGCGAAATAATACAGATATATACCGAGCCCGTGATGTGCCAGCGAAGAGTATACGAAGAAGAATATATTCAGGAACGACAACAGCACAATACGCGCGAGTTTATGTCGTCCGTTTTCATTGATCAGGTAACATATAAAGATCGATACTGCCATGATGAAGTCCATCAGCGGCATGAACAACAAACCATCCACCAGGTCTTCGAGTGCATGCAACACTCCCACCACGGTGCCGAACATGGCGAACTGCGAAAGCAAAATTACCCGTTTGTATTTACGCAGGCCTTCTTTATCGCCGGAGAATCCACGGCTATAGCGCGACCAGTTTCCCGGATGGAGAATGTTCATAGAGGAGAGGGTTTATTAAAAATAAATACTGCAGGCTTTCAATATAGTCAGAAAGCCTGCAGTATTTAAAATATCCGATCACTAAATATGTATCGCTCTGTTGTCGGTTGCCGCCAGACACGCTTCTTTTACCGCTTCCATATAGGTAGGGTGTGCATGCGACATACGGGCTACATCTTCTGCGGATGCTCTGAATTCCATCGCTGTAACTCCGGCTGCGATCATATCGGCAGCACGTGCTCCGATAATGTGTACACCGAGTATCTCGTCAGTTTGTTTATCGGCCAATACTTTTACCAAACCATCTGTGTCCATGCTGGCACGGGCACGACCTAAAGCTTTATACGGGAAGCTTCCGGTTTTATAGGCTCTGCCGCTCTGCTTCAGTTGTTCTTCGGTATAGCCTACGCTGGCAACTTCAGGCCATGTATATACTACACCCGGTATCAGCAGGTAATTAACGTGAGGCTTTTGTCCGGCCAGTTGCTCCGCTACATATACACCTTCTTCTTCCGCTTTGTGTGCCAGCATAGCGCCACGCACTACATCGCCAATAGCGTATACGTTGTCTACTTTTGTCTTCAGGTGATCATCTACCGGAATCTGTCCTTTTACAGTTTCAATTCCGATCTTGTCCAGACCCAGCCCATCGGTATAAGGTCTGCGACCTATACTTACCAGGCAGTAGTCGCCTTTCAGTTCTAGTGCATTGCCACCATTCTTCGGCTCTGCTTTTACAACGACCTCGCTACCGGTATTTTCTACAGCCGTAACTTTATGACCAAGATATACTTCTATGCCTTGCTTCTTCGCTACACGGGCAAGTTCTTTACCCATGGTACCATCCATCGTTGGTATGAGGCTGTCGAGGAATTCAACCACCGTTACTTTTGAACCAATACGTGCGTATACCGAGCCAAGCTCCATTCCGATAACACCTCCACCGATCACGATGAGATGCTTTGGAACTTCTTTCAATTCCAATGCTTCGGTGCTCGATATGATTCTCTTCTTATCAAACGCTGCGAACGGAAGTGGTGTAGGTTTAGAACCCGTTGCTATAATTACTTTCTCAGTAGTGAGTGAAGTTTCCTTACCATCTTTCGCAGTTACCTTGATCGTGTTTTTATCTACAAATGATCCAACGCCCTTATGAACATCGATCTTGTTCTTCTTCATCAGATAAGCAATACCGTCTACGTTAGACTTTACTACATCGCCCTTCCGCTTAATCATCTGCGTGAAATTTACTTTCGGAGCGGGTATATCTATACCATGTTCAGCAAAGTGTTCTTTTGCGTTGGTAAAGTGTTCAGACGAATCGAGTAATGCCTTGGAAGGGATACATCCTACATTCAAACACGTTCCTCCGAGTGTATCGTACTTTTCTACAATAGCTGTTTTAAATCCAAGTTGAGCGCAGCGAATAGCTGCTACATATCCTCCGGGGCCGGAGCCAATAACAATGACGTTGTATTGCATAGATCAATAATTATAATTCTAAAAATTTATAAACTAAACGAATTGAAATCCCTTCCGTTATCCGGTTGCTGTTATGAACGCCTTCATCATCATCTTGAAAGATCTGCATCATACCGGCACCAGGCACATAGTACAATGGGAAGTGTTCTTCATCTGGCGTGCTCACAACATAATTAATACGAACCTGAAAATTTACAGAAATTCTGTCAGATATAGGCAGCGTGTAGTTCGGCTGTAGTTCCAGCACAAGCAGTTGATTGCGTTGCTCTTTTACCTCCACCAGGTCGCCATAATTATCACCTTTAAAAACGATCGTGCCTTTCTCGGTAAAGTCAGAGTATATTAACCCAAACTGCAGGTTGAAGTCATTAAACTTTTTACGCTCCTTAAAGAGAAGCTGTCCTACACCCACGCGATAATATCGACCCGTGTTGGCATAGTCCATATTTCCATAGAGCTCATCTCTGCGTATGTCATTAAACCCAACAGCAACATCAAAAGTTGTATGCGTATTGGTTTTATAGATGATGGAAGGTTCAAACACATACCCGCGCTCGAACACCAGCGGAAATGTTCGCAGAATATCAAGTCCAAAGTAAAGACGATGTGTATCGTACGACTGCGCTTCTGTTAGTGTTGCCACCAAAAGCAACAATGCAGTATATACCCATGATCTTTTATTCATCGATGTAAACATAAAGTTCATTGGGATAGTAACTTACTTCATCAGGAAGCCGCGTAAAGGTAGTGGGCTCTATAATTTCGAAGTCATCGAGAAAAAGACGGAAGCCGCATCGTTGAGATTCCAATTTAACCGTCCGGCTATAGCGAATCGTAAGGGTATCGTTACCGGTATTCGATTCAAATACAACAATGGTAGAGTCGTCTTTGATAGACACTGGAACATTCCATTGTGTACTGGGATAATCGTATGTATTTTTTTCTTTACCGTTCAAGCCATACACCCGGGTATAACTTCTCGCGTTAGCAAAACTTATATAGAGGATGGGTTCACCTTCCTGGCCATCGCACTCATCAATACAGCCGGTACAGAAAAGAAGACATGAAATAAAAATTACACTCAGGCATCCCTTGAATAATTTATACTTCATGTCTTTTATAATGAAACTATGTATAGGTCAGATTAAACACCGAGAATAAGTCTTCCCGGATCTTCCAGTAATTCTTTTACTCTTACCAGGAAGCTTACCGACTCTCTTCCGTCAACGATGCGGTGATCGTATGAAAGGGCCAGGTACATAATCGGACGAACCACCACTTCGCCATTCTTTACTACAGGACGCTCAACAATGTTGTGCATACCCAATATAGCAGACTGCGGAGGGTTGATGATTGGTGTTGAAAGCATAGAGCCAAACACACCACCATTGGTGATCGAGAATGTACCACCGGTCATTTCCTCGATAGAAAGTTTACCATCGCGTCCGCGTGTAGCCAGGCGGATAACTTCGCTTTCGATCTGGTTGAAAGAAAGTGACTCTGCATTACGAATTACCGGCACAACCAACCCGCGCGGTGTTGATACGGCAATTGATATATCGCAGTAGTCGTGGTATATAACTTCGTCTTTATCAATCGATGCATTTACCGCCGGAAAATCTTTCAATGCAGTACAAACAGCTTTCGTGAAGAACGACATAAAGCCGAGGCCTACACCATATTTCTCTTTGAACTGATCTTTATACTTCGAACGAAGATCCATTACAGGCTTCATGTCTACTTCGTTAAACGTAGTAAGCATAGCTGTTTCGTTCTTCACAGCAACAAGTCTCTTCGCGATTGTTTTGCGCAGTGAAGTCATTTTCTCTCTGCGTTCACCACGACCTCCTCCACTTGCAATTACCGGAGGTGCAGATGCTGTCTGCGGCTTAGCTTCCTGTTTCGCAGGAGCCGATGTTGCTTTCTGTGCATCTTCTTTTGTAATTCTTCCGCCTACGCCAGAACCTGCAACCTGGTTGGAAGGAATTCCTTTTTCATCCAGGATCTTCGCAGCCGCAGGTGATGGATGTCCGGCAGCGTATGTTTTATCAGCAGCAGCGTTTGCTGTTGTTGCAGCAGGTGCTGTAGTTTGTTGTGTCTGAGCAGGTGCGCCTTCAGTTACTTCTATTTTACAGATCAATCCGCCAATAGGAAGTGTTTCTTTTTCTTTGGCAACGATACGAAGTATACCGGATGCCTCTGCGGGTAGCTCGAACGTTGCTTTGTCAGATTCTACTTCGGCTATAACTTCATCGATGTTAACAAAGTCACCGTCTTTCTTCAGCCAGGTTGAGATTGTTACCTCGGTGATGGATTCACCTACCGCAGGAACTTTCATTTCTTTTACACCACCGGTTGCCTTCGGTGCTGATGCTGCCGGAGCAGCAGGAGCTTGTGCTGCCGGTTGAGCCGGTGTAGCCGCAGGCTTGGATGCTGCAGCAGTAGCCTGTCCGTTAGAATCGATCTCGGCAATAACATCACCGATTGGTACAGTTTCGCCTTGTTGTTTTACAATCTTCAGAACCCCGGCACTTTGTGCAGTGAGTTCGAAGGTCGCTTTATCAGATTCCAGCTCGGCAATTACTTCATCGAGCTGTACGGTGTCTCCGTCTTTCTTTAACCAGTTTGCAATAGTTACTTCCGAAATTGATTCGCCTACTGCGGGTACTTTTATCTGTAATGCCATTCGATTGGTTGATTTTATGGATTGTTCAACTGACGTTGGAAATTATACTTCACCTGAAATATACTCTTCCAACGTCAATCTGCTATCAATTAAATTTCAAAAGCTTTATTAACAAGTTTATCCTGTTCCACCTTGTGTACTTTCAGGTATCCCGTTGCCGGAGATGCACTTGCCTTGCGTGACACGAACTCAAGATCGTATTTCGGCATCATACGTACAATGTACGATTGTGCTCCCATATTGGCCGGTTCTTCCTGCGCCCATACAAGTTTAGCATCTTTATACTTCTTGAGCACGGCTTTCAGTTGTTTTTCCGGGAACGGGTGAAGCTGTTCCAACCGAACTATGGCTGTGTCTTTGTTCTTACGCTTCTGCTGTACTTCAACAAGATCGTAATATATTTTACCACTGCAGAGAATTACGCGATTCACTTCTTTCGCATTTACACTCGCATCGTCCAGTACTTCAGAGAATGAACCGGAAGTGAAGTCCTTCAGCGGAGATATAACCGCCGGATGGCGCAACAATGATTTAGGCGAGAACACCACGCATGGCTTGCGGAACGGCCACGCTACCTGTCTTCTTAACAAGTGGAAGAAGTTAGCAGGCGTAGTCGGGTTTGCTATAACCATGTTATACTCTGCTGCCAGTTGTAAAAATCTTTCCGGACGACAGCTTGAGTGCTCTGGTCCCTGACCTTCGTAACCATGCGGCAGTAACATTACCATACCGTTCATGCGCTGCCATTTTGATTCAGCACTTGAAAGGAACTGGTCGATAATTACCTGTGCTCCGTTTACGAAATCACCAAACTGTGCTTCCCATAACACCAATGCACTTGGTGATGACATGGCATAACCATATTCAAAACCTAATACACCAAACTCTGATAACAGTGAGTTATAGATGTGGAATTTAGCCTGGCTCTTATCCAGATTGTTCAGGCCGCAATACGGTTCGTTTGTATTGGCATCGAAGAAGTATGCATGGCGGTGCGAGAATGTACCGCGTCTTACATCCTGACCAGACATACGCACCGGAGTTTTCTCGATAAGCATAGAACCATAGGCAAGCAATTCTGCTTCTGCCCATCCTAATACTTTCTCTTCGAAGAACGCTGTTGTTCTGTCTTTCAGTAATTTTTCAATCTGCTTCAGGGGCTTAAAGCCTTCCGGTATATTGGTAAGTGCTTTACCAACTTTCTCAATTACACTTTCTTTGATTCCCGTCTCAGGCGATTTATCAAAATCATCTGGTTTAGCCCAGCGCATTTGCTCCCACTCTTCTTCAATTTTCTGTGGCTTGTACGGGAGCGGTTTTTGTTTTACTTCGTTGAGTCTGTCCTGAAGCTGATTACGGAAATTCTTATCCATCTCATCAGCCAGGGCTGCATCAACATCACCACGTTCAATCAGTTTCTTCACATAGATCTCGCGCGGGTTCGGATGCTTGGCAATGATGTTGTAAAGTTTAGGCTGTGTGAATTTCGGTTCATCACTTTCGTTGTGACCATGTCTTCTGTAGCAAAGCAGGTCGATGAAAATATCCTTTCCGAATTTCATACGATACTCTACCGATAATTTAGCAGCAAAGCTTACCGCTTCTGCATCATCACCGTTTACGTGCAATACAGGAGCATCAACGATCTTGGCTATATCTGTACAATATATACTGGTACGTGCATCATCATAGTCAGTAGTAAAACCAACCTGGTTATTGATCACGAAGTGAATCGTTCCACCGGTAGTATAGCCCGGCAGTCCGGACATTTGTACTACTTCATATACTATACCCTGACCGGCAACGGCAGCATCTCCGTGAATGAGAATCGCCATACCTTTTGAAAGCTCTCCTTTATACTCATCATCAATCTGACCGCGGGTATATCCGAGTACCAATGGATCAACCGCCTCCAGGTGCGATGGGTTAGGCGTAAGCTTTACATATATCTTTTTACCGGAAGGTGTATTGATGTGACTCGAATAACCCAAGTGATATTTCACGTCACCGTCACCCATAGTAAGGTTCTCCGGACTTACGTTTCCTTCAAATTCAGTAAAGATCTGTTCGTACGTTTTGCCAAGTATATTAGCCAGTACGTTGAGGCGACCGCGGTGCGCCATACCGATCACTACTTCTTTTACATCCAGTTCAGCTGCTACGTTGATTACTGTATTCAGCGCAGGTATAGTATTCTCGCCACCTTCCAGGGAGAAACGCTTTTGCCCAAGGAATTTTGTATGAAGGAAGTTCTCGAATACAACGGCTTCGTTGAGTTTATTCAGAATGCGCTTCTTCTCGTCTTGCGCAGGATTATAGGTATAATATTCTTTCTCGATCTTCTGATATAACCATGCACGCACATCATCATTACGAATAAAGTTGTGCTCAAAACCGATAGGACCTAAATATACCGCGTTAAGTTTCTCAATGATCTTGCGCAGCGTTGAGCGTTGCATACCGATCTCAGCCGCTACATCAAACTCTGTATCAAGATCAGCATCGGTAAGTCCAACACTCTTGTGATCGAGATTTACATTGTGATTTCTTCTTTCGCGAACCGGGTTTGTTTTCGATTTCAGGTGCCCGAAAGAACGATATTGAAAAATGAGGTTTCGTACCTGCGTCTCTTTTATAGAGAGTGAATCTGCTGCTGTAGCTGCAGGTGCGCCATTGCCATTTGCTTTGTCACCATAACGTTCCTGTGAGAAGTCATATCCTTCAAAGAACTTTTGCCAGGTGGCGTCAACAGAGGTCGGATCCTTTTTATAATTTTGATACAGTTGATCAAGATAACCAACGTCTGCATTTGAGATGTATGAATATTTGTCCATGGTTTTATAGAAAGTGAACAAATGTAGAGAAGGCGGTTTTCATAAAAAAACCGTCAAATCGCGTAAGCAATTATTTAGGCTTAATTTCATGAAAAAAGGCACTTCACACGAATGAGAAGTGCCTTTGTCCGCTGTGGCAATTAAAAGCTATCAGGTTTGATGGGATTCTGTATCCTGGTAAGAAATAAGCTTCGAATCTTTCACTAGAATGGGCTCGTGTTTCGCGGTTATGTGTTTAAACTTTATTTAATGGCTTGGCGGTAGCGATTCATTTGTTCGCAAATCGATGTAATTATAATACAACGCGCTAAAAGATTACAGTTTTCACGCACAAAATTCACACGCACGGAATCGCACGGTATGTAAGAAGCGCTCTAAGTTTGTGACATGGCGTTACACATTGGTCGAGAAATTGAAATCAGATATAAAGAATCTGGCCTTAAACTTTCAGAATTTGCTAAAAGACTGAACACAAGTTCACGTAATGTTTATGACATCTTCGAACGAAGTGAAATCAAAACAGATCAGCTTGAAAGGATCAGCAAAATTCTGAATTTCAATTTTTTCTCGCTTTACCAGGATAGCGGAGTACAGGAGGCAAATGTTCCGTACACGCGAAAAGAGAAAAACAATTCGATCTCTATAGTTGTTGAATTAGACGGGCAAGACAGCACGTTAAATCAACTGATGCATAAGTTAACTGCGATTAACAAGACTTTGAATTAAGCCAATGTCTGCCAATTCGTTTGGCAGATGGTTGTCGGGCCGAAAAAAAGCGTTAACTTTGCGACCTTTAAAAATCAGGACGAGTTCCACATTTTAAAAACTAACAAGAGATGGTTAAAATCAGATTGGCCCGCAGAGGCCGCAAGAAACTGGCGATGTTCGATGTAGTCGTTGCTGACGCCAGAGCTCCACGCGATGGACGCTTCATTGAAAAAATCGGGACTTATAATCCCCTCACCAACCCTGCTACGATCGACCTGAAAGACGATCGCGCTTTTCATTGGGTAATGAACGGTGCACAGCCTAGCGATACTGTCAAAGCTATGCTTTCTTACCGTGGTATCTTAATGAAGAAGCACCTCCAGATTGGTGTGATTAAAGGTGCATTAACACAAGAACAAGCTGACGCTAAATTAGCTGACTGGTTGAAAGGTAAAGATGCCAAGATCGAAGAGAAGCGCAACAAACTTTCAGAAGCTAAACAGGCTGACCTGAAAGCACGTAAAGCAGCTGAAACAAAAGTGAAAGAAGCTCGCGCTGAAGCTATTCGCAAGAAAGCTGAAGTTGCTGCCGCTGCTCCGGCTCCTGCTGAAGCTGCCGCTGAAGGCGAAGCTCCTGCTGCTGAACAAGCTTAATTATTTTGAAATTGAATTTAGTGTGCCGGTTCCGATCGCTTCGGGACCGGCATATTTATTTTAGGAATGTGCCTCAATGAATATTGATTCGTGCTATAAAATAGGATTGGTTTTAAAACCACATGGTTTGAAAGGAGAAGTAACGGTCTCTATTGATCCTGATACTCCGAACGACTTCGCTACTTTAGACGCTGTATTTCTGGCGAGCAACGAACGCCTTGTTCCCTATTTCATTCAACAAGTATCGGTGCGCGGGGCTAAAGCCTTTGTAAAGTTTGAAGATGTTGATTCTGCTGAAGATGCCGAAAAAATTTCCAAGCAGGCTATATATTTACCGAAGACGGCTCGCCCTAAATCCACACGCGGTGAGTTTTACGATGATGAAGTGATAGACTTCGAAGTGATTGATGATACTGCCGGAGTGCTTGGAAACGTAACCGAAGTTATGCAGGCTGGTTCCAATCGCTTACTCGTACTCATGTATGAAGGTAAAGAAGTATTAATACCGGTTAATAGTCCTTTCATTACGAGTATAAATAAATCCAAAAAGAAAATCAGCGTAGATCTTCCGGAAGGCTTTCTGGATATCTGATACTAAATCTTTGCGATAAGTTGCTAACTTTTGAGTCATTCCCTTTCCAGCGTATATATGCATATCGATATCATTACCACGTTACCCAAACTTGTTGAGAGTCCGTTCTCGGATTCTATTTTGAAAAGAGCACAGGCTAAAGGTATAGTTACTGTTAATGTAATTGACTTACGCCAGTATGCAACCAACAAGCATCGTACTACCGATGACTATGCCTTTGGTGGTGGTGCCGGTATGGTAATGATGATTGAGCCGATCGATAATTGTATTGCTGATCTTAAATCGAAACGCGAATACGATGACATCATTTATATGAGTCCGGATGGACAGCGACTGAATCAGTCTCTTGCCAATGAACTTAGTCTCAAGAAAAATTTAATCTTACTCTGTGGCCACTATAAAGGTGTTGACGAACGTGTTCGTGAGCATTTAATAACACGTGAGATCAGCATCGGTGATTACGTTCTCTCTGGTGGTGAGCTGGCCGCAGCCGTTGTTGCTGATGCCGTGATCAGACTGATCCCGGGAGTATTATCCGATGAAACATCGGCATTGAGTGATTCTTTCCAGGATGACCTGATTGCCCCACCGGTATATACCCGGCCGGCGGAGTATAAAGGTTGGAAAGTACCGGACGTATTACTCTCCGGTCATGCTGGTAAAATTGACGAATGGCGCCATGAGCAATCACTCGAACGCACGCGCCAACGCCGACCCGAACTGTTAAAATAAGCGTTCATAGACTTTATTTTTTCGCAGATCGACTCAAAACGCGGGAGTATAAACCTGCGAAAACAGATAAATTTGGAGGCTTTGGTAATTAATCAGTTAAATCTTCAGGTCGGTCTCTGAATTTCTCAATTCTTTCCATACATTTGCAGTCCAATTTTCAAAACCATCGAGTTATGGCAGACTTAATTAAATTAGTTGAGCAGGAATTTGCGAAAGTCCGTGAATCTGTTCCCAGCTTCAATCCTGGTGATACTATCAACGTTCACGTGAAAATAAAAGAAGGTAACAAAGAGCGTGTTCAGCAATTCCAGGGCACTGTAATCCAGCGCAGAGGATTCGGAACAAACGGAGAGACCTTCACAGTAAGAAAAGTATCTAATGGTGTAGGTGTTGAGCGTATCTTCCCACTCGTATCTCCTACTATCGATAAAATCGAAGTACTGAAGCAAGGTAAAGTTCGCAGAGCGAAACTGTACTACATGAAAGGCCGTCAAGGTAAGGCTGCCCGTATCAAGGAAAAGCTTTAAGCTATTACCAATTCAAAACATCAGAGAGCCATTCCGAATTTTCGGGATGGCTTTTTGCTTTTAAGCACTTTTTTATTTCGGCATTTGATGACTTCAGTGATGTGAAATTTTTCGCATTTGGGTAAGAGCATTTTTCAAAATCAAAATCTAACACGATTGAATGACCCCGAAAACCGCGAAATTTGCGTTAATTAGCATACAATTAAATAATTAATAACTTTGTCCCCGCTCATTAAAAAACCATAACCAGACCAATAATTATAATTATGGCAAAGAACATCGTAGAGCTTTTGGGCAAAGACGCAGATTTCCTGTTGAAGCACCAGAGCAAAACTATTTCAAAAGATCGCCTTCATCTCCCGAATCCGAATTTTGTAGACAACATCTTCGTACAATCAAACCGCTCTCCGCAGGTATTGAGAAGTCTGCAGCAATTATTTGGAACAGGTCGCCTCGCGAACACTGGCTTCCTTTCTATTCTTCCGATCGACCAGGGTATCGAACACAGCGCAGGAGCATCTTTTGCAAAGAACCCAGACTACTTTGATCCTGAAAATATTATCAAGCTTGCTATCGAAGGTGGTTGCAACGGAGTGGCTACTACATACGGTGTGTTGGCTATGATGTCAAGAAAATATGCTCACCGCATTCCTTTCATTGTAAAGATCAACCACAACGAACTCCTTACTTATCCTAACAAAGCTGACGAGATCATGTTCGGCTCTGTAGAAGATGCATGGAATTTAGGAGCTGTTGCTGTTGGAGCAACTATATATTTCGGTTCAGACAACGCAACCCGTCAGATCCAGGAAGTTGCTGCAGCTTTTGAAAAAGCTCACCAATTAGGTATGGGTACTATTCTGTGGTGCTATACCCGTAACAACGCCTTTAAACAAGGTGGTGTTGATTACCACGTGTCTGCTGACTTGACTGGCCAGGCAAACCACCTCGGTGTAACAATCCAGGCTGATATCATCAAACAAAAACTTGCTGAGAACAACGGTGGCTATAAAGCATTGAACACAGGCGGAAGCAGCTACGGTAAACTGGATGAAAGAATTTATACTGACCTGACATCTGAGCACCCGATCGATCTTTGCCGTTACCAGGTAGCAAACTGTTTCATGGGCCGCGCAGGTCTGATCAACTCCGGTGGAGAATCAAAAGGTCAGAGCGATCTGGCAGATGCAGTACGCACAGCGGTTATCAACAAACGCGCGGGTGGTATGGGTCTGATCTCTGGTAGAAAAGCATTCCAGCGTCCATTGAAAGAAGGTGTAGAAATTCTGAACGTGATTCAGGATGTATACCTCGACAAGTCGATTGACGTGGCATAATTTATTTATCGAACAAGCCGATGTATCTTTCCCGATGCATCGGCTTTATTTTTTACTAAAATTTTTAAGACATGGCATGGTTCAAACGCAGTGATAAAGGTATAGTAACACCTACGGAATCGAAACGTGAGGTGCCTGACGGACTATGGTTTAAATCGCCTGCCGGCAAGATCATTCACACGCGGGAGCTGAAGAGCAACGCCTACGTGGTGCCCGAAGAAGATTATCATGTGCGTATAGGCTCCGAAGAGTATTTTGAAGTACTGTTCGACAACAATGAATTTACTGAGCTGGACCCAAACATGGAGTCTGCTGACCCGCTCACTTTCAAAGACACAAAAGCATATCCGAAACGTATCAAGGAATCGCAGGAGAAATCTCAACTGAAAGATGCTGTTCGTACGGCTTACGGAAAAATTAACGGACTTGATATTACCATTGCCTGCATGGACTTCACCTTCATTGGTGGTTCAATGGGTTCAGTTGTAGGTGAGAAAATCGCGCGCGCGATGGATCACAGTCTCAAGAACAAAAAACCTTTCCTCATGATCTCCCGCTCCGGTGGTGCGCGTATGATGGAAGCAGGTTTATCACTCATGCAGATGGCAAAAACTTCTGCCAAGATAGCGTTGCTTGATCAGGCAAAGATTCCCTATATATCATTGCTTACAGACCCTACAACGGGGGGTGTAACAGCTTCGTATGCTATGTTGGGAGACTTTAATATCGCCGAGCCTGGCTCCCTCATCGGGTTTGCAGGACCGCGCGTTATTCGCGAAACCATTGGTAAAGATTTGCCAAAAGGATTTCAGAGTGCCGAGTTTGTGTTGGAACACGGCTTCCTTGATTTTATCATCGATCGCAGAAACCTGAAGAACAGAATTTCAACGCTGCTGAAAATGCTGCAAGACTAATTCGTTCTTAAAGACTATATATACTTTTGAAAAATCGTCCGGCAACGGACGATTTTTTTTATTTATAGCGATTAGTGATATACCGAGGCGTTGGGTATTGCTTTTCTGAAAATAACCAGAGAACTTTTGCTATGCTGAAAAACTACCTGCGTATCGCCATCCGAAGCCTGATCAAACAAAAGGTCTACACCATCATTAATGTACTCGGCCTTTCAACTGGTATAGCCAGTTGTATTTTGATCGTCATGTTTGTTACCAATGAGTTCTCGTACGACTCATTTCACACCAATGCCGACAACATTTATAAAGTTGCGCTGGAGCGGAAGTATCCGAATCATTCTACCAACTATGCTATCATTCCGCACTCCTACGCAGATGTGATACAACACGACTTCCCGGAAGTTACAAGCGTGGTAAAAATGGGAGGACCGATTAACCAGGTAGTGGTAAACTATAAAGATGAGCATGGTGAAGTAAAGCAGTTTGAAGAAGACTTTATCATGGCAGCTGACTCTAACTTCTTTACGTTCTTCAGCATTCGTGTTTTGAAAGGCGATCCGAAGAAAGTATTACTGCAACAGAATGATGTAGTACTTACAGAAGAAACTGCGAAGCGATACTTTGGCAACAGCGATCCGGTTGGTAAAACGATCCGGATGTTCAACCAAGATTTTCACGTAAGTGGTATATGTGAAAATATACCCGACAACTCACACTTCAAATTTGACTTCCTCTCCAAGTGGGATGATAATTTCTTTGGTGGCGGCAATCAAAGTAACTTCACTACTTTCTCAGCACATGTATATATACAGTTGAAACCCGGTGCGGACGCAAAAGCACTGCAGGCTAAATTTCCGAAGATGGTAGACACCTATGCAGCTGCACAGATAGAACGTGACCTCGGTAAATCATGGGAAGACTATAAAAAAGAAGGCAACGGCTATACATACTTCTTGCAACCTTTAAAATCTATTCACCTCGACCCGCGTAATATAGAGGCAAAGATGCAGCCCGGTGGTAATCTTAACTATGTATACTTTCTCATCTCGGTTGCTGCGCTCATACTGGTTATAGCCTGTATCAACTTTATGAACCTGGCCACAGCACGTTCAGCCGAACGCGCACGTGAAGTAGGTGTGAGAAAAACGATGGGCTCACTCAAAAGTCAGTTGGTGTTTCAATTCCTGACAGAGTCGATTGTATTAAGCTTGTTTGCTACAGCACTTGCGCTAACCATTACATGGTTCGTACTTCCATCTTTCAACAACCTCGTTGATAAAAATCTTGTACTTGATTTCACCGGTATATTGCCGGTTGGTTTGCTTGGTATAGCGTTGCTCGTTGGCTTTCTCGCAGGCAGTTATCCGGCATTCGCATTGTCATCATTCAATCCTGTTGTTGTTATGAAAGGTAATTTTACCAGCAACACAAAAGGTACCTGGCTGCGCAATGGTCTGGTGGTATTTCAATTCTTTATATCGATCGTATTGATTGTAGGTACTATGGTAGTAGCCGAGCAGATGCAGTACATGCAAAACAAATCGCTGGGCTATGATAAAGAACAGATGGTGATTGTTGAACGTGTATTTGCATTGGAGAATAATGCACGAACCTTTACCGAAGAAGTAAAGCGTATCGCGAATGTTGAAAAAGCAGCGTCAGCATTTTCATTACTCGGAAGACAAGGCGATTTCTTTGGTGCCCAATTTACGCCCGAAGGATCATCTGAGATTCTGACAACAAAAACGATGGGTATAGACGATACCTTTGCTGAAACGGTTGGCTTTGAATTTACAGAAGGACATGGCTTTTCCGAATCCACCAACGATTCATTATCTATCATTCTCAATGAGACAGCCGTAAAGACGCTGGATATAGCGGACCCGATCGGCAAAAAATTATCACAGGTACAACGCACGCCACAAGGCAACGTAACGGTACAGTATACCATTATCGGCATCATTAAAGATTTCAATTTCCAATCACTGCGCGATCCGGTTACTCCACTCACCATTCAAAGCAATGAGAGTTTCGGTGGCGGTGCGGCCTATATATATGCACGCGTTAAAGGTAAAAATGCAACAACGGTCATAAGCGATATGGAAGCAGCCTGGAAAAAAATTGCACCCGACCAACCCTTTAAATATCAGTTCCTCGATCAGAACCTGACAGCACAATATGAATCTGAGAAACGGGCAGGCAAAGTGTTCGCTATATTTTCAGGTCTCGCAATCATTATAGCATGCGTAGGTCTCTTCGGACTCGCTGCCTATACTGCAAACCTGCGCACAAAAGAAATTGGTATACGCAAAGTACTGGGAGCTTCTGTGGGAGGTATCGTTGTGTTGCTATCGCGAGATTTTACAAAACTGATTGTTATAGCGTTTATACTGGCAACACCTTTTGCATGGTATATGATGGATACCTGGCTGCAAAACTTTGCCTATCGTATCCAACTTGGCGTTGGTATATTTTTATTCGCAGGCGTTATTGCCTTGCTAATCGCCTGGATAACGGTAAGCTATCAATCTATTAAAGCAGCGATTGTAAACCCTGTAAAGTCGTTGAAGAACGAATAACCTGAACCTATAACAATGTAATGGTTTCCATTACTTCTGAGGCAGCACGGTCAGCCGATTGAATAGCACCGCTGATCGTGCCTGCTTCACCCGCTATATCGGTTGCTTCACCCGCGAAAAATACTTTACTGTCTACGGATTCTGATAATGAGATCCGGTCAGCATTGCTTCCACCCGGCTTGATATAGGAGGCACCGCCACGGATATAGGGCACCTTGTTCCAATCCATAATTACGGACAGAATATTATCCTGTGTATCTCTTCTTACATTTTCAGTAGCCTGTCCGTTGAATATAGCATCCAGCTCTGCCAATATAACCGGTATCATATCTTTACCTTTGGCAGACAGTTCCTCCGCTTTAGGCCCTTGTATCGTTATATCCAATGTCTTCTGCATGGCATCGCGACCTATACCCGCATTGAAATACTCCGGTGCCTGTGTGCCTCCATAGATAAAGGCACTGTTCATGCCCCAGAAATTCTTCTTGAACTCCAGGCGAACACGAATGCTGGCGTCCATACCTATGCGACTCAGTGCTGTTGTTTTTGCAGAAGGAAGTGAGGGTGTAAATGCTATAGTACCTGCCTTGAGTATAGATACCGGCACAGCAACAATCAAACGATCGACTTCCGCGGTAAATGCTTCTGTCCCATTCTTCACTCCGGTCAGCGTGATCTTATCACTGGTATAATTGATACTTTGAATAGCGCTGTTCAATTCAACATACGGTATAACATTGCTGAATCGCGAAAGCACAAGATCCTCCATCGGGTTAGCCTGAAGTATATATTGCTTATCATTTCGCGTTCTCAACGCAATTGCCTCGCCCAATGCTTTTACACCTAACAGATTGTTGGATGTACCCGCTTTATTACCAACCCACGAATTAAGAATAGCATACATGCGTGCATTTATACCGGCACTGGCTATAGCCTGTTGTACAGAACCTGCAGATGAATTTGAAGCGAGCCCTGACACAAAATTTTTAGCTGCTATAAAATCAGCATCACCCTGTAAATCAGCGGCAGTTTTTACCGCACCATCAACTATAAATATATCGCTGGCCTGCGTATAGAATTCAATACGAGGCGCATGTAACAGATCTGCTATTTTACCCCAGGCAGAATCAGAGCCTGCAATAAACGAAGCACCAAACTCCGTTGGGAATTCACTGACCGGTAAATTATTCGGATCGAAGAGCAGCGCTTCATCAGGTTGCGTGGTACGTTGCATGGTGCGCACTCTTCCGCCTACACGGCCCGATGCTTCGAACACGCGAACCGGGATACCACTGCTGCGCAGAATATCAGCTGCATGTAAACCAGCAGCACCGGCACCAATCACTCCCACTACACCGTTATACCTTACAGAAGGTGTAGCATCATCTTCCTTACACGCACTTAACAGAGATGGCAACATCAAGCCAGCCGAAAATCCGAGACCGATATGCCGTAATGCTTTTCTTCGCTTCACCGGTAAATGTTTATTTGTATTCCTAAAAAAATTCCGGGAAATATAAACGATTTTCGCATCATGAATGCTTTCAATCTGCCCACTGTGAAGAAAGTGGCGATAATCGGTCCGGAGTGCACGGGGAAATCCGATCTCTCTAAATTTCTTGCAGAACACTTTCATACAACCTGGGTGCCTGAATATGCACGCGGCTATATTGGCAACCTGGTAAGACCTTATGTAGAAAATGATCTCTTAACTATTGCACATGGTCAGATCCGGTTAGAAGATGAATGGACACGCGATGCAAACCAGGTATTGATCTGCGATACCAACCTCTACGTGATTAAAGTTTGGAGTGAATTCAAATACGGCAACTGCCACCCGGATATACTTCATCAGATCGCCACACGCAAGTATGATCTATATATGCTGACGTACGTTGACCTGCCCTGGGAAGAAGATCCGCAGCGCGAACATCCCAATCAGCGTGAAGAACTATACCAGATATACCTTAACGAAATGAAAAATCAGCCGGTGCCCTACGTTGAAATACGGGGCGAACGCGAGCAACGCAGAAAGCTGGCCGCAGATGCAATTGAAAAGATTCTGACAACGGTATGAACGCAACACCCTCTCCCTACGCAGCATTAAAGATCAGAGACTACCGGTATTTTATTTCAGCACGCTTCTGCACCACACTGGCTATACAGATACAAGCCGTAGTAGTAGCATGGCAGGTATATGAAATAACAAAAGATCCGCTATCACTTGGGTTAATCGGATTGGCAGAAGCCATACCTTCTATCGGAGTATCGCTATATGCAGGACACGTGGCCGATGTAGTGCAGCGCAAAAGAATTATACTGTTATGCCTGGGTACATTATTTCTTTGCTCTCTTAGTCTTCTCTTCTTTACTTTGGAACCGGGTCAGTTCCTGCTCAACTATGGCGTGCTGCCTATCTATAGTGTTATTTTTATCAGCGGTATAGCGCGTGGTTTTATGACACCTGCGCTATTCGCATTCATGCCACAGCTCGTGCCGCGCGAGCTATATAGTAATGCCATCACCTGGAATAGCACCTTGTGGGAAACCGCTTCACTTTCCGGACCTCCGATCGGGGGTTTGCTCTATGGATTTTTTGGTATTTCTGTAGCCTATACAACGGATGTACTACTGGTACTTGCCGGACTCTCACTCGCTTTTATGGTAACGAATAAACCGCTGCCTCCTACTACATCGGAAGAAGGCATCGTTGAAAAAATAAAAGCGGGACTGCGCTTTGTCTACAACAACAAGATTGTGTTAAGCGCTATATCACTCGATTTGTTCGCTGTATTGTTTGGTGGTGCTGTCGCATTGCTGCCCATCTTTGCTGATACTATACTTCATGTTGGTAAAGTGGGACTTGGATTTTTACGAGCCGCACCGGGTGTGGGTGCATTGCTGATGGCGCTATACCTGGTGCATCATCCCATCCGGCAAAATGCCGGTAAGCTTTTGCTATATTGTGTTGCAGGCTTTGGCGTTTGTATTATACTCTTTGGTCTCTCTACCAATTTCTGGATATCGATGTTCCTGCTGATGATGAGTGGTGTATTTGATTGTGTCAGTGTGATTATTCGCGGAACGTTGCTGCAAACACTCACACCTGAAAATATGAAGGGGCGCGTATCGGCAGTAAATCATATCTTCATCGGATCTTCGAATGAGATTGGCATGTTTGAATCCGGGCTTGCAGCCAGTATGTTTGGCGTTGTGCGTTCGGTAATTTTAGGAGGTTTTATGACGCTCGTGGTGGTTGGTGCTACGAGTTGGTTCTCGAAATCGCTGCGCACGTTGCAGCGTGTTGAATAATATATACTATATCCGTATGACACAAATTTCCATTAATACACCGGCACTTCTCTTTCCGGCTATAACGCTGTTAATGCTGGCGTATACCAATCGCTTTCTGGCGCTTGCTACACTGATCCGTAACCTGCACGCCAAGTATAAAACCATCCAGGAGAACCACGAGATCATTCGCGCACAGATCCGTAATCTTAAACTTAGACTTATGCTTGTCAAACACATGCAGGCTGCCGGCATTACCAGTTTCTTCTTTTGCGTACTCAGCATGCTGTTCTTTTACCTGGAATATGAAGCATGGGCCATCGGTATATTTGGATTAAGCCTTATTTTTCTTCTGCTCTCGCTCGCGCTTTCATTAAATGAAATATACATCAGCACAAAGGCGCTTGAAATTGAGCTGAAGGATATGGAAGAAGAGTAGCCCTGGACGATTACAACTATACCTGTACAAATAAAAAGCCCGGCCATCGCGTAGCCGGGCGAACCATTTAATCTAAATCAAATCGATCGTTTCGATTTGTTCCTTTTGGATGTGCTCGCCACACGATCCTGATAATTTTTAAGCAGCTGGTTGAGCTTGCGCTGATGTTTTGGTTTAGTGATATCAATGCGCACATGGTCCATCGCTACTTCATGTACCAGTTGATTGTCCTGGTTGTAGAATCGCACTACCGAATAATTTTTAATCTGCGTATTGGTTTCTACCACCCAGTAAAGAGATTTATCTTGCTGGCTGAACGCGGATACTGTTATCATCAATATCGCTGCTGTAAGGGTTAGTATTCGTTTCATAAAAAGGGTCTTTTTAGTGATGATACGGAATGCATAACTATTGATTTTCAGACGTACGACCGATGCATCGCATTTCTAGACCGGCACGCTTACAACTTCGATTAAAATATTCCGTCTACGATTCCTCCACTTTCGTCTACAAACCGTATCCCATCCAAACTTTAATCAGTCGATCGAGTATGTTTATAGGTATGGATAGTTTCTTCTCCAGGCTTGTCTTATCCAACAAAACCGGTTACCGGGTAGGCAGGCATGCTATATTCTGGATCGTTTGCTGGCTCTTCCAGGGATTCATCTATGGCTTTTACTATATAGAAGGGCGCGCTACAAACTTCTTTGCCATATCGTATATAGAATCGCTCATATACCTGCCGCAGCACATGTTTCTGAGCTACGCTATTATATATTATGTATTGCCCTATATTATTTTTCGCGATCGGTATTGGGTTGGGTTTATCTGTGTAATTACTCTAATACTTATCGCAGCAGCGGTATCACCTATTGTAAATTATTACGTGATCACGCCCTTGCGTATATACCTTCATCACCCCGTCAAGGCCATGACATTCTTCTTCTCCTTCATGGGTGGCTTACGTGGTTCGATGACAATTGCAGGCTTCGCGGTTGCCATCAAGTTGATCAAACACTGGTATCAAAAGAAAATTGAAACCGAACAACTCGAGAAAGAACGTGTAAAGGCAGAGCTGGAAATTCTGAAAGGACAGATCCATCCGCACTTCATGTTCAACACGCTGAACAGTATATATTCACTTGCTTTAAAAAAATCAGATGAAACGCCTGAAGCAATTCTCAAGCTTTCGAAGCTGATGCGATATATACTCACTGATTGCACAAAAATTACCGTTGACCTTAGCAAAGAAGTGGAAGTGCTGCTCCACTATATTGAGTTGGAGAAAAGCAGGTTTGCCGAGCGGCTCGACATATCGGTAAATATTAAAGGCGACATCGACACGAATACAATTGCACCCTTACTGCTATTGCCTTTTGTCGAGAACAGTTTTAAACATGGTGCGAATGAAATGATAGAGCAGGCCTGGATCAGCCTCGATCTGCAGGTAAACGAAACTACACTCAAATTCAAACTGATCAACGGCAGGGCTATTGATCACAACAACCCGAACTCCATACACATGGGGTTACAAAATGTAAAAAAACGACTTCAATTATTATATCCTAATGCGCACGAACTTCGTATTACTGAAGACGCAGATACTTTTGTAGTATCGCTCACGATAGAACTCGGCTCGATCAAACTTATCGAAACATGACCTCCAAACTCCGTTGTCTGCTGGTAGATGATGAACCGCCAGCGTTAGACATCCTGCGCACCTATATAGATGCTACTCCTATGCTTGAGATTGCCGGAGAGTGTCATCATGCTATGGCTGCGTTCGAGTTCATTCAGAACAATTCGGTAGACCTGATCTTTCTTGATATAAACATGCCGAAGTTAACAGGCATTGATTTTCTGCGCGCACTGCCGTCACCGCCCAAAGTAATTTTTACCACAGCACATCGCGATTACGCAGTAGATGGTTTCGAGCTAGGTGCGGTTGATTATTTATTGAAGCCTTACTCACTTGATCGCTTTTTGCGCGCTGTGCATCGTGCTATAAATCCGGAGCAGAAGCATGGCGCCTCTAATAAAGAAACTCTTACTACAGAAACGGAACGCTTCCTGTATGTACGTGCTGATCGCAAGATGGTAAAGATTATGGTGGATGAGATCCGCTATATCGAAAGTCTCAAAGACTACGTCCGTATCTTCCTTCCCGACCGACAGGTAATCACCAAGCAAACTATAACTGCCCTCGAAGAAATGCTGCCTGAACACGACTTCACCCGCATTCATCGTTCGTTTATAGTGGCCGTGAATAAGATTGACTCTTATAATCTCAATGCAGTCTTCATTGGAAAAACAGAGTTGCCGGTAGGACCGCTATATAAGCACGAGCTAGCGAGAAGATTGGGTGCGCATTAAACTATATATACTCAGAGCAAAGAAACAGCTTGCTGCATCTCAGTCTTTACTAGGTCCCAGTGTTTTTGTTTGAGACATATTGGATCCGGCACTTGCTCTGCAATTTGAAAGTTCAGCATTCCTCTGACAACAGCTTCGACTTCATTGTACGGATACTTCTTTGGATATTGTTCAAGCAAATATCTGAGACTATACTGTTCAAAAATCTCAGACATATCCCAAAAGTCTTTCTTTCTCCCTCCTCTGGAGATTGTATCCAATTTCATCAAAGCTATTTCTTCGATTGTAGCAAAGCGAATGTTTTCATGCTCTAAAACAGGATATATAAACTCTGCTTCAGTCCAATTTAGAATATCGGCCTTAATCAAAGTCTCGTCAGTCATTCCAAGGTGTAAATGCAGCCCAAAGTTATTATCAAGATCAACAGGCAGATCTAGAACTGCATCATCATTCGTAACGAATGGAACCTCTCTTCTGATATCATTTTCAATTGCCACAAAATTCAAAGAGCCATATTCTACGGAAGTAAACATGTCAATGTCTTCTGATATCCGGTGTCCCTTTAAAAGACTCAGCGCAGTGCCGCCAACAAGTCTGAAGGCACGTAATGAAGGAACCTTCATCAATGTTCTCAGTATTTGGAGTAGTTCCTCACTTGTTGTGAAGGCGTGAAGCATGAAAATTGGTTAGAAGAAAGATTAAAAAGTTTTTGAGCAACAGCAATGGCACGCGGCTGCAATGTACTGGCATGGGTAAGCGAATCTATTATTCTTGATTCACCAAAGTACCTGATGATCTCATATATATCTTGCTCGGTGCCGCGTTCAAAAATTCTTATTATAGCAAAATCAGCAAAACGCTCTAAGTCTAGCTTTTCAAGATCTATATCCCAAAAAGCCGCTCGCGATAATTTTGGAGTAACTTTATTTGACGCTACCAAGGCCATTACTTCTTAACAAGAACTAAAGTTACAAAATTCCAAATAAACTCCACGGCAACGAAAGACCTGTGGCCAGTACACTGCTTTGGAGTGATATACTATTTCGCCAATACCAATTCCTTCAAACACTTAATCCAAAGTGGATGGTCGTTGAGGCTTTCTACCAATTGTACTTTTTCGCCTTTGTGTTCGGTAAAAATCTCCTGGTATTCATCTCCAATCTCAATAATGGTTTCAAGACAATCGGCAGTAAAGGCTGGCGAGAATACAAGAATCTTTTTCATGCCCTTATCACCACATTGACGAACTACTTCATCGGAGAATGGCTTGAGCCATTTTTGATCGAGGCGTGACTGAAAGCAAACTGTATATTTCTCCTGTGGTATATTTAGCTTGGCAGCAAGCAGGCGCGTGGTAGCATAGCAGGTTGCCTTATAGCAATACCTGTTTTCTTCCGTCATCTCATGCTCGCAGTCGTGGTCCGAGCATAAACCCTTGTCGTATACTTTATCAACCTGGCGCTCCGGCAAACCATGATACGAGAAAAGCACGTGATCGTATTCGTTAATATTATATTTTCTGCCGCGCTCAGCAAAGGCTTCTATATAGGATGGATGATCGAAGTACTGACTCACAAATTTAAATTCCGGTATAACCCACCATTTACTTACAACACGCATCACTTCCTCTAACGCTGAGCCCGTTGAAGCCGATGCATACTGCGGAAACATGGTAACAACAATAATGCGTTCGTAATTTTTCTTACGCATAGTTTCCAGCACATCCGGTATAGATGGATTTTTATAGCGCATCGCGAGATGCACTTCATAGTTGCTGTCAAGTTCCTGCTGTAAAAGATCTCTTGCGCGTTCGCTATAGTATAGTAACGGTGATCCTTTGTCCGTCCACAGCTTCTGGTAAATCTTGGCAGACTTCGGTGCACGAAACGGAACGATGATAAGATTCACCAGCATTTTGCGCAGCAACCACGGAATGTCGATCACCCGCGGATCGTTTAGAAATTGTGAAAGGTATGAACGCACATGGCTCACAGAAGGACTGTCGGGCGTGCCGAGATTAATAAGAAGAACTCCGGTTTTATTCATGACTAAAAACTTCGCGTTGCAAGTAAGCGAATAACATTATGCGACAAAAGAAGTTTATGGAAACGAAAAAACTTCTGCACCTATTTTAAAATCGGTGCACGCCTGAATGGCTTTGTTTCATCAAAAAGCTTACGATAGGTGGCATGACGTTTTGATACTGCTGCACCAACCTGTTCTACTACCAGTATCATTTTCGGATTGAAGTCGCCAATCCAATTCATCTCATACTGTTCGTAACGTGCATTGGGTTGTAATACATCGCGCGCGTTGATGATCATGGCGCCATCCAAGCCTTTGCCCTGGTGCTCCGGCACAACGCCGAATAAAATACCAAATGCTTTTTTATTGGTGCGTCTGAAGGTGTGCCAGATGAACTTCAGTTTACCCAGCCAGTCGAGCTTGCCATTTACGTATTTGAATATCTGGTTTATCTCCGGTAGCGACAGAAAGAATGACACTGGTTCGCCTTTGTAAAAGCCAAAGTATAAAAGTTTTTCATCCATGATAGGCTTCATCTGCTTCACGAGCACTTTTGCCTGTGCCATGCTGAGTTCAGGATTTTCAGAACGATTGGCCCATGCGCGGTTATATACCGTCATAAGATATTCAGGCAGCTTGTCGAATTCACTTTTACGGAGGTAACGGAAATCGTAATCAGGATCTTTTCGCGCGAGCTCTGCCTTTTCGGAAAGTCGCGGAGACAACGGTCCCTGTACCGGCCGCGCATAGGTAAATTGATAGAAGTATACCTGGAAGCCGTACGCTTCAAAAAAATCTTTGTAGTACGGAAAATTATAGTTGCATTGATAATTGGGTTCGCGATCATATCCTTCAATCAACAAGCCCCACCAGCGATCGCGGCTTCCGAAATTAATCGGGCCATCCATCGCTTCCATTCCTTTACCCTGCAGCCACGTTTTGCATTGATCGAAAAGTATAAATGCTGCGTCCTGGTTGTTGATGCATTCGAAGAAACCCATGCCGCCGGTAGGCTGATCGTTGCCTTTGTGAACGATCTTTTCATTTACAAAAGCCGCTACACGACCAATGGTTTCGCCTTGTTTATTCTGAAGAATCCAGCGGATGCACGTGCCGTGACGAAACGTTTTATTTTTTTCAGAATCAAAAACACTTTCAATGTCCTTATCAAGCGGACGGATCCACGCAGGTTCATTTTTATAAAGCTTAACGGGCAACAGCAAAAATTCGCGGGCCTGCTGCGGGGTAGTTACTTCAATGATCTTCATTATTGTTCTACAACTTGAGATTTGGATGCAGGCACAAAGCTACTGATCCTGTTAGGAAGAACAATACTGAAACGCGTTCCTTGGTTTACTTTGCTCGCCACAGAAATCTGGCCACCCAGTTTTTCCACGGCATTCTTAACGATATATAGACCTATACCGGAGCCATCGGACTGCTCGGTGGCACGGTAAAACATTTCGAAAATCTTTGCCAGGTTAACATCATCTATACCGATACCATTGTCGGCAAAAACAATCTCGGCATGGTGGTTATCAACCCGTATCTTAACATTGATCTCCGGGGTGGTGATATTTAGCTGGCGGTATTTTACCGCGTTGGAAATCAGGTTGCGAAAGATCTCGGAGATTCTCCACGGGTCGCTGAAAAACTCAACGCCTTCAATGCGCACATGCCGAACCATTTCCTTCGCCCCTTCCAGGTAATTCAAATCTTCAAAGGTGCGATCAATGATGTGTTCAAAATCTACCTTGCTGGTAGTAACATCCATCTTCAGGTTTTTCGAGTGACTCAACACATCACCAATGAAGTGATCGAGGTGCTGCACTTTCTCACCGATGATATCAATGTAATCCATCGGGTTGTCGGTGTTACCAGGCAAACGCGCAAGATTTACGAGACCCAGTATAGATGACAGTGGCGCACGCAGATCGTGCGATACCTTGTATACAAAATTATCCAGCTCGGTGTTGCGGATCTTTAATTCCTCTTCAACCTTTTTACGATCGGTAAAGTCTACATATACACCGTATATACCTATCGTCTGATTATCCAGCATTACCGGCATACCGTATAGTATAACATTTACCAGCTTACCGTTTCTGTTCTTGCGTATAGTTTCAATGCTAACGATGCGATTGGCAGTAATCAGATTGTTCAGGTCTACACCTTCGTGTACGAGTTCTTCCGGAACGATGAAATCATTTATACTCTTGCCCTTGAGTTCATCCAGCGTAAAGCCGAACATCTCTTCAAAGCCTTTATTTACCTGTTCAACTTTACCCTGCTCGTTCAGCAATACAACGGCCATGGGTATATTTTGAAAGAGCTGTGCGAGCAGTGTCTCATTCTTCTTGATGCGCTCTTCCGTTTGCTTGCGCTCGGTTATATCACGGAAGATTACCTGCATGCAAGGTTCGCCCTGAAATGTAAAGGGTGACGACATCGTCTCTACATCAATCACTTTTCCATCCATGCGTATATACTGCTGCTCCACCATAGGCGCCAACAGTCCTGCAGTTTCTTTCATTCTGCGCGCCAGTCGTTGATGATAATCGGGATGTACAAAGTTTAATACATCGGTACCAATCAACTCGTCTGACTTTTTACACGCCAGTATCTGATATGCCTGTGAGTTTGCAAATACAAGTTTGCCTTGCTTGTGTACCACTATACCAATCGGCAACCTGTCTACAAGCGATAAGTAGCGTTGTTCGCTTTCGCGTGCAAGTTCTTTACGCTCGGTTATATCTTGAATTACACCACGCCTGATGACGATGCCATCGGGCCTTACTTCATGATTTGATTTTACTTCCACCCAGATTATGTTTTCCTTTACCCGCATACGCCCTTCCCAATTCCAATCTCTGCCCTCTTCTATGCTGAGTGCCGAAGTTTCCTGCTGCGACTCACGGTCGTCTTCATGAATGATAGAATCCAATACAGATGCATCGGCCAGTATAACGTCCGGTGCAAGTCCCAAAATGCTTTCACTCGATTCACTTACATAAGTAAATCTGGGTTGACCATCCGGGTAGATTGTGTATTCGTAAATGACCGCGGGGAGATGCCTGATAAGATCCTGCATATATAATTATACTGGCAAACTCGTTGACATAGGTTGATGACAGGGTCTTGGCTTTGGGTTCAAGCCTTGCAAGATAATTCTATACGCCTAACAAAACAACGGCCTGTTTTTAGTTTGTCAAACTTTTATGTGGTGCAAAGGTCCAAAACAAGGCGTTTTGTTTTGAAAACGTGATTTTTCAGAAGCAGAATGAATAAATTTACTTCGATATATTTTTTACCGATGCGCACTCCTGTTAAACAAGTGTTTAAAGCAATACTGGAAAACCCTGATTCTTCAATGGACACAGCTTATGTATCCATTCCGTTTGATGTCGAAAAAGTGTATGGTACCAAAGGTCAGGTAAAGGTAAAAGCCTGGTTCGATGGTGTTGAGTATCGCGGGGTTTTAGCCAACATGGGCACGGGCTGCCATGTAATTCTGGTGCGAAAAGATATTCGTGCTGCCATCGGCAAGAACGTTGGTGATACGGTGCGCGTAGAAATTGAGCGAGACACGGAAGAGCGTGTTGTTGAAATACCCGAGCCTCTCGCAAAAGCGCTTGCTGAAAATAAAAAGGCGACTACTTTTTTCGATACACTAAGCTATACCAACCGAAAAGAATATGCTCGGTGGATCAGCGAAGCAAAGAAAGACGAAACACGCACGAAACGTCTTGAGGCAACAATCGAAAAATTACTGGCAGGTAAAAAGAATCCTTCGGAAAAGTAATTTGAGACAGTTGCTTACAACGTTGTCATTTTGCGGAGCCAGTGCCGGGCTTCCCGCATCGAATCGAAATATTGGATAGTCATCACGCGCGGATCTTCTGTCATCTCGCGAATCGTCATCTGGGTAAATTTGCTGGCCGGCATTACAATGGCCAAATAACGAATTCCTGCGCGCTCCATGGCAGGCATAACATTCGTCTTGAAGTAATGCACATCTTCATCAAGCACCGGTCCTGCCGTGCGGCTATCCGTCAGCATATGCAGTTTAGGATAGTTACGGATTTCCTGATGCATAAGCTCCAGTCGTTTTTTCTGCACAAAATTATAGTGCTCGCTATAACGCGGAACACCATTTAACGTAAGACGAACGCAAGGGATTGAGTCGTCCAATTCGATGGTAGCATATTCATCTTGGTAAAAAGGTTTTACCATACATTCAGAACTACTAAGGGTAGAAGCAAATTCTGCAAAGCTCATATATTGCTTTGGTTATGTAATTTTAACGACAATTTACGAAGACGTAAAACGCTTGGTTACAATTGTAACCCAACTGATTACAAAGCGTATATTAAGACTTTATACATCCGATCGTTCACGAAAAATTAGCTGGATCATGGGATATGTTGAAATAGGCCCCAAAATCAAAGAAGTGTTTGACCACCGCCAGATGAAGCTGACCGATTTTGCTGATGAACTGGGCACCGTACGCCAGAATGTTTATCGCATTTTCCGCAAGCGTCATCTAGATACCGGTTTATTGCTTCGCATTTCGCAAGTGCTCAATCACGATTTCTTTCAGTATTACTCGAACATGCCGGCACCGCGAGGCAAAAACGATAGTCACCCGCGCGTTGCGGAAACTGAATATGAACGCCAACTCGAGCTCTCGCGCAAGGAAATTGATTACCTGCGCAGGATCATTAAACTGATGGAAGAGAAATCGGTATTGATTCGCTAACATCATAGTACGCGTTCAAAAAACAAAGGCTGCTCATATTTGTGAACAGCCTTCGTATATAGGTATATATTTATGATGAGCGTTATTGCAGGCGCTCGATGCGTGTGGCAAAATATTTAGTATCGCCTCGCCACGGAAAACGCGCATATCGTTTTACAAAGTATAGATTTACCCGCTCGCCACTGAGTGCTACAGTTTGCAGTTGTTTGATCAATTCTTTATCACTTTTCTCAACCGAAAAATCAAACGACTCTGCTATAGGACTTGTCCCTTTGAGCGCCCCGAACGTTTCTAGATTGATTTTCCCTTCGTACGTTTTAAACATCACCCCCTTCTCGCTAATACGCAGAACCTTTCCTGCCATTACACCATCTTCATAGGTGCCCCAGTATAGAAATGAAAAGGTGATGACACCACCCAGTATCACTAAAATAATTATAGCGCGGATCACTTTTTTTGTTGTACGTTTTACTTTTTCACCAAAGGTTTCCATAACAGTAAAGGTAGATTACAGCTTAAAGGTAATCGCTTCGCTGCGAATGCCGATGTGCTATTGCCATAAATTTATTTATAGCAGGTGCAACGAATAGATGCGCTCCGTTATCTTTGCGGCCTATGTCTGAGAAATATCGTCTGGCGATTTTTGCTTCCGGCAGCGGAACCAATGCTGAAGAGATCTTCAAGTACTTTCAAAATCATTCATCCATTGAAGTTGTTCTTTTACTGAGTAACAATCCGCAGGCGTTTGCATTACAACGTGCGCGCAATTTTGGTATTGATGCTAAAGTATTCGACAGACCACAGTTCAAAGACAGTACGATTGTGCTGGACTGGCTGCAGGAAAAGAAAGTTACCCATGTTGTACTTGCAGGTTTCCTTTGGCTTATACCTGCATACCTGATTAAAGCATATCCGCACCACATCATTAATATACACCCTGCATTATTACCTAACCATGGAGGCAAAGGAATGTATGGTATGAAAGTGCATGAAGCTGTAAAACTTGCCGGCGATGTAAAGACCGGTATAACGATTCATGCTGTAGATGATAAGTATGACGAAGGCGAGATCATTTTTCAGGCAACATGTCCGGTGCATGTAGATGATACACCGGAGCAGATTGCACATAAAGTACATACGCTGGAGTACAAACATTATCCTGCTGTGATCGAGCGTTGGGTACTCGGTAAAAATTAGACTTTCTTTTCTTCGCGAATGATCCACTCAAATGTAGCGGCACGTGGAAACTCGCTGAAGATCGATTGAATATACTCATCCGGTGTTATCAGCTTTCGTTTTTCAAGATCGAGCCATGCGCCTTCTACGGTAACATTTGCAGCCAGTGTATTATCATGTTTCAGAAAATTATGGCGAAGGCTCCAGCGCGCGAAATCTTTCGTGGCTTTGATCAACTCTACATCCAGCGTAAGCTTGTCATCAAGTGTGATTTCTCTTTTAAAAACGGCTTCTTCACGAAACAGGATCGGACCGATTTTAAGTGACTCGAGTTTTTGCGTAGTGATACCGTGGTCGGACAGAAAGATCATACGTGCCATCGCGCCATAATCATAATATGCCGAGTGACGCAGGTGACGGTTCTGATCTATATCAGACCACCGGATTTGAATCGGGAGACTAAAATTTGCCATATCGTTATATTCGCTGTTCGTTGCAAGGTATATATTTATTCATCAACCTATCAATGCGGCTACAAAATACCAGCACATCACAAAGCATACAATAAGTTTCAGCAACGCACCAAACAGAAAGCCGATGAACGACCCGAAGGCAGCGCGCAATGCCTGCGATGAATTTGAATTGGCGATCACTTCGCCGATAAAGGCTCCTATAAACGGCCCTATAATTATACCCCAAGGACCCGTAAATATACCGACCAGTAATCCGAGCGTGCAACCCCACACACCATACTTGCTGCCGCCAAACTTTTTAGTTCCATAGAGTGGTATAACATAATCCAGCACCGTTATAACAACTGTAATCACTCCCCAGATGATCAGAAACTTTGTAGTGAACAGTGGCTCTGCTCTTAACTGCAGCAACAGCATACCAATAAAACACAACGGTGGGCCTGGCAGTGATGGAAGAATACAACCGGCTAACCCCGTCAGCATGAAAATTATCCCGAGAACGATCCAAAGTATGTCCATGATGAACAAAAATTAATGAAATTTAAGTTGACAATTACTACGCATGCTGCAACTGCAAAACATACACCACATCGCGATCATTTGCTCTGACTACGCTGTGTCCAAAAAATTCTATACCGAGGTGCTCGGCTTCCGGGTGCTTGGTGAATACTATCGCGCTGAACGTAAATCCTATAAATTAGATCTGGCATTGGGCGATCGCTATATGATCGAACTGTTTTCTTTTCCCGATCCTCCTCAACGTGTATCCAGACCTGAAGCAAGAGGCTTACGACACCTCGCATTTTCGGTAAGCGATATTGATGCGGCCGTAGCAACATTAACCAAGCACAACGTAACAACAGAACCGATACGTATTGACGAATTTACCGGCAAACGCTTTACATTCTTCTTTGATCCCGATGGTCTTCCGCTCGAACTATATGAACAATAGTCAATCATGAATACAATCAATCTTCAGTTATATACATCCAACTTCCTGCAGCTGTTCCCACATTTGCAAGGCATAGCTCCGTGGGACATTGCAACGTCTGCATCCGTACATATACTTGAAAAGATAAAGCAGCTCTCCGGAGATTATTATACTTTACGCGATCACATAGCCATTCATAAAGACGCACGTATCGAAGAGCATGTTGTTATAAAAAGTCCTGCGATTATTTCAGCAGGTTGTTTTATAGGAGCGCATGCATATTTACGAGGTGGTGTATTTTTAGGAGAAGGCTGCGGCATCGGACCAGGCTGCGAAATAAAGTCGAGTTTCATTATGCCGCATACCGCATTAGCACATTTCAATTTTGTGGGAGATTCCATTATAGGATCAAAAGTAAATATGGAAGCGGGCTCAGTCATTGCCAACCATTACAACGAGCGAACGGATAAAGAGATCAGCATATTACTGGATGGAAAAAAGTTTGCCACCGGCATCAATAAGTTCGGAGCCTTAATTGGTGATGGGACAAAGATTGGCGCGAATGCTGTATTATCGCCCGGCACAATTCTTTCAGTCAACTCCATTGTAAAACGACTTGAACTGGTGGAGCAGGTTAAATAGTATATAGAATAGCTTTTATAGTTTACACAAGATGTTCTCGAACCGAAAAATTATACTCATTATCCTACTGCTGGTAACGCTCAGCATTACAGCTTATGTATTGATTGTATATATACCCACACAAGTAGCACAGCGCAGTTACGAGGGAGCCAAACAACTTGGACGCGATTTCAAAGAAGCGTTTCAGTTTACACCCGAAGTAACCGTTAACAACACGGTGGTGCTGCAACAGCAGACACCTATATTGGAACTTGCCACTATATCTCAAAAATTTCAGCATAATTATGCGTGGACTAACACCTGGCTAAAGAGCACAAAGACAATTACCATCACCGGTACATTTGAGGCCAAAGCGGGGTTTGATCTCAATCAGAAGTTTACGATTAACATCAATGAAGAGAACGCAACGGTTATACTGCCACATCCAAAATTACTTTCACTGGAGTCTATGGGAGATATAAAATTTAAGGATGAGCATGGGTGGTGGAATCCGATTAAATCAGAAGATCGTACTGCGGCAATCAACGCGTTCAACAACGATGCAAAGCGATATGCTGCAGAGGCAGATTTTGTAAGGGATGCTCAGCAAGCGTTTGAGACTAAAATACGCGAGATCATGAAGGCGCATGGGAAGAACGTTACCATTGAGTATTCGGGTGGGGAGAAAATTTATCTTCCATAGCTGCGTGTTTTTATTGCCCGCGGATCCCGCAGATTTTCGCAGATTATATATAACAGCATTTCAATATATATAGCGCAGGTAACGTGGTAGTGATTGCCGTCAATTCAAAAAACTTATCATCTTCTCTGCATTTTTCTGTGTTCATCTGCGCAATCTGCGGGAAACAAAAAACCCGTGAGATTAGCAGTCGCTTGCAACCCCACGGGAATCTAATATTCAAAGCAAGTATACTATACTACCTTCTTCCGAATAAGCTTAGCATACGTTCTACTCACCGGGAAGCTCTTACCGTTTTGCATCTTCACCACCATACCGCCATTGAAATGTTTTTCAATTTCTTTAAGGCTATTGATGTTGATGATGGTACTTCTGTGTACACGAATAAATATCTCCGGATTCAAAATCTCTTCCAATTTACCTATACCGGATGAACTAACGAACTGATCGTTCTTCGTTGTAAGAATTGTATAGTCACCGGAAGCTTCCAGGTATACAATTTCATCTACCGGCAGGTTCAATAACTTCTCTGACTTCTGCACGAATATATGCGAGTCGTATGAAGTCTTGTTTTCAGTTTTGAGGTTGCGCAGCAGTTCACCTACGTTGTTCTGCTCCATCTTCATACGCGCTATAGCACGTTCAACCGCGAGCTTGAAACGCTCCTGGTCGAGAGGCTTCAAAATATAGTCAACTGCATTTTTCTCGAATGCTTTCAGTGCGTACTGATCGTATGCCGTACAGAATATTACGTATGGATC
>CBIHOZ010000029.1:0-55597 GCA_966211525.1 uncultured Chitinophaga sp.
CTCGCTACCCGCCTGCAGACGTACTACACCGGAGCACACCGTAACCTCCGCAGCCCTCCCTTTATAGTTTACATTGAATGAAGTGCCCACCACGATCACTTCGTACTCGCCTATAGCAATTACGAATGGTTTTGATTCATCTTTTTGCACGTTGAAGAATGCTTCGCCTTGCAGGGATACACGTCTGCTTTCTTTACCAAAATCATCGACTAATTTCAGCGTGCTTTTATAGTTAAGTGTTACGGATGAGCCATCCTTCAAACCTATATTTAGTTTTTCATAATCACTTGTTTTAAAGCCGGCATCATTGTTACGCCATACTACGACACCGATGATGATGAGCACCGATGCTGCCGCCATCCAGTAGAAACTATGAAGTATATTTTTCTTACGTCTGCCGCCTTCGACTGTAAGCAGTATTTCTTTCCAGGATGTTTCCTTTTCCTCCTCGGAAATAAAATCTTTCAGAGGTATTTTCATTTCAAGTATATTTCTTTCAAAGTCTATATCTTCTTTATCTGCCGCCATAGCTGTTATGAATTTTTGTTCATCGATTCTAAAAACAATACTTTGTGAGGAGCCAGTTTTTCTTTGAGCTTCTGCAAACCGGTACTGATATGCTTCTCCACAGTCTTTACCGATACGTTAAGCGTTTCCGCGATCTCTTCGTAGGTAAGTCCCTCCTGCTTGCTGAGCACAAACACCTCGCGACATTTATCAGGTAAACCAAGTATAGCAGACTCCAACAAGTACTTCGGAAAATGCGGATCGTGTATAGGATCGCTTTGATTAACCGGTGAGTCCGGCACCTCGCTTACAAATTTTTTATTGTCTCGTAACCACGTAATCGATTTGTTCCTTATAGCATGAAATGCAAACGCCTCAAATGAATTGATGTCTCCGAGCTTCTGGTCGCGCCATATATCTGCAAAGAAGTTCTGAACAATGTCTTTCGACTGCTCTTTGTCTTTGGTAATGGTATAAGCATATTTTACCAGCGGGATAAAATGACACTCAAACAATCTTCTGAAATCGGCTATACTTTCCATAAGGTCATACACAAGACTCGCGAACGTGGCACCCCCCTACCTTTTTGCAAAAAGATTTTTTCCAATCGCACACAACACCTTCAAAGGGCAAACCAAACCCTTCTAAGATATTAAAAGAGGAATAGGATCAAAGAAGAAATTCACTGCCGATTTATCCGAATTATATATCTTCATATCCATGACCGCTGATGATAACATTGAAGACCAACTTGATAATCTTGATGACTTAATTCGTTTTCTGGAAAAAGAAAAGGACCATTTAAAGAAATGCGTTGAGGCAGCTGCTGAGCAATGGGAGTTTTCGGAAGCGAAGGCGTATGCAAAGGCACATAGTCATATTGCGGGCAGATTACACACACTTAAGAATTTAAGAGATCCCGGATTTGACGAACGTGCAAGCCACTACCGAAAGTTGGTTTTTCTCGAAGAACAGTTAGAGAAGTATACCAATGCCCCACAACTCGCCAGACATCTAACAGAAGAGATAAAAAAGACAAATGAGGCACTCGATAAACTCGAGGACTCAAAATATACTCTTCTTGACACTCAACATATAGATGATGCAATTTTTTTACTGCTGGATGGGGCTATAGATAGTTTCAGGTTGCACCTTAATAAGAATGAAAAGCTAATTTTTGATTTCGTGTGCAAAAACAGTTTGCTGCAAATCGGATTCTCTTATAAAAAAGGATCGCTTTTTCCATCCATGAAGAAGACACTTCGGAGAATTGGATTTTCAAAAGTTGATGAATCAAGAAGATTTGTACGCAGTGTTGATGTCAGTAATTTAAAGGATACCCAAAAGATTAAACAACTTCTCGCGGTAGTGGTATTTGATGTATTTGGTCGGAGTTGGTTCGATAACCCTGCGGAGTTAGAAATTAATCACAAATCAGATATTCGTCACAATACAGACCTTCCTTAGTATCGAACACTTCCAACTTTTTCCTCACTTTTTAACTTAAGTGAAAATCCGTTACACCATTTCTCTGAAGCTTTGCACCAAAACAAAACAGAAATGGGACTATCAAATTTAGGCATATTTCATACCGTGATCGGTATAATTGCCATTGGTGCAGCATTGGTGTCGTATGTAAAATATGGAAAAATTAACCTTGCCGGTAAGAGCGGACTTACCTATCTCTGCGGAACGATTGTTACCTCGCTAACCGCGTTGGGACTGAGCAGGACAGGAGGTTTTAATCCGGGCCATGTTTTCTCCCTGCTTATATTTGTATTCGTACTGGCAGGTTATTTTCTTCACACTAAAAGAAGAGGGAATACAAGAGCACGATACTTTGAGATATTCTGGTTGTCGTTCAGTTTCTTTCTTTCACTGGTGCCCACGGTAAATGAAACGTTTACGCGTGTGCCTGTAGGCAGTCCGTTGGCAAAAGGACCAACCGATCCGATAATTGCCATTACGTTGCTTACTTTGTTCGTATTGTTTCTGGCCGGTGTTAGTTACCAGATTGTACAACAGCGAAAAATAAACAGAGCTCATCAGTCAGTATAAGCAAGAACTGAAATTTGATGTAACACTATAGCACGCTATACCACATGGACACAAAAGAAGCCTTAGTCCAACATCTTAAACAATTCGCGTCACTAACAGACGATGAAATTGGCAAGAGTCTTCCATTCTGGCGATCGCGCAAAATAACAAAAGGCGATTTCTTCAATATGCAGAGCATGGTGTGCAGCGACCTGGGACTTGTAGTAAAAGGTATATTTCGCATCTACTACCGCGATGACGAGAAGCAGGAAGAAAAGAACCTGTTCTTCTTTTCAGAGAACCAGTTTATGGTGTCGTTCAGGAGTTTTATTACGCGTAATCCCTGCTGGTATTTTATAGAAGCGCTGGAAGATTCCGAGATCATATCTATATCGTACGACAATCTGAATACGCTATATGAATCTAATGCAGGCTGGAGTAAATTCGGACGATTACTTGCAGAACAATTCTTCTCCTATGCACAGACGCGCACCGAGCAGTTTGTTTTCTTTTCGCACGAAGAACGCTACGTTAAACTACTGGAGGAACATCCCAACATCATCGCGCGAATTCCTGCGTATCATATATCTTCTTATCTGGGTATTACAAATCCATCGCTTAGCCGGATAAGAAAGCGAATAGGTAAATGACAGGTATACTTCTAGGAGATTTTAAGATACTTAAGCAGCCACTCCGGGACAGACTCTTCGATATACACCGTTCCATCTTTGTCTTTCTCTGCAATTTTAACGGTTGTCTTTCCTGAATTGTCGAAAATATAGGCACGGTAAGAAAGCTTCACTGCTTCATACAGATTGTTCATTGTTCGCTCATATCGCTCCACGATTTTATTATGAGGAACATCATGACCTCCGGCTGCTACGCGCCCCTCAACGCGCTTCACGTTGATGAGTGGATCTTCTGTAGATACGAAGTACAGATATACCTTGTAGCCTTTATCAATACCTTTCCGAATAAGTGCGAGCTTGTCTGGATGAGAGAAAACTGTTTCCATCGTAAATGAAATACCATTTGATAAAAGATATTCTCTTATCAAATCCGATACAATCATTCCAATTATTGGAGAGGACTTTTCTGCTTTCAGTTTCAGATATCCGTCTTCTAACACAACGAGATCAACAATTACCTTTGCATCATACGGTTCTTTAAATGTTGAGATTTTCAGGTAATCGGAAATTAGCGAAGCTGGAGGAGACTCAATACCAAAGAGTCTTAACTCAATATTGCCTTTGTCTCTAAACTCCTTTTCGATCAGGTCGGAATTGACAAAGGGTCCCGTGGAAATAACCTTCTGCTTTTCCTTAAACTCTTTGATTAATTGAAAGATTGAAGACTTACCTGAACCGTTCGGGCCGGCAATAAGACGTAGCCGACTCATTTAAGCTTTATAGACCTTTTTTCCTTCTTTAAAGTGACCCACTTTGATTTGATTGTGTCTCGCACGTGTTCAGAGTTGTTAGGCAGCACTTCTATAATCTTTCCGCCCTGAGCATAAAATGACGACAATCCGGCCTTTCTGCGCTTTTTTAATTGCTCTTTACCCGTCTCTGATATTTTGGCAATGAGCTTACGCTCCGTTTCTAACGGATTATGGGGATTGGGATGGTTGCCGGTAAACTTGCTCTTCGCCATATTCAAATGTAACTATTTTAAACGTGGATTGAAAGATTTCGTTCCGCATGTCATCCCACATTTGTACACTAACAATTGTCGAAGGTCTAGCTATAGCTTGGTCATCCGAAAATAATATACTTTGGCTAATCTTTAGGTAGCAGTATATAATATAAGTCAAATGAAAAAGCCCCGGTGTAGTCGGGGCCTTTGTTGGTATATTTCACAAGTAAAGTTGCAGCGTATAGCATCACCAAATTATTTCTTCTTCTTTTTAGAGAGCACCAGGTAAGCATCCGATGTTGTATCGTCAGCGCCCGCTATTCTGAACTCGCCTCCGAGTGCGATTTTTTTATCGGTGAGTTCGTCAATTATATATTGATTAGTCTCATCGCCTGTAAGCGTTAGCATCATAGCTTGTCGGCCTTCCACCACAACGTGGTCTAATTTCCATTTGAAAGTTTGCTCTTCCTTCTTCGTACAATTTTTTGCTGTATGGCCAATCCACCACATGCCGGTGTTATCAGCACGAAGCTCAATCTGTACATCTTTTTCACACTTATCGTCTGTCCAGATTTGCAGGTTGTATGAATAATTAGCGTTTCGATATGCTTCAGCATCTACTTTTCGCATCAGTTCATAATCATAGTAGCCAACAATTCTGGCACGCTCTGCCTCTATATCAATCTTGGCATCACCCGGGAATAAATAACCTATAGGTGTTATCGATGTAAGCGGAGACATTACAATCCATCCATCGGTACCTCCGCTGATCCACGCAATTCTGCGCTTTTTACCAAAGTATGTTTCCATTGTACGACTGATCGAAATGGTTAATTCGGTGCCATTGCTTTCGGCCGTGTATTCGCGACTGCTCTTGTTTTTCGTGGCAACATCCGTAACGCCTTTTATTTTATAGCGCATTACTTTACTACCGAGGTGAGCGATTATACTGTCTTGCGAAACGATAACTTCTGCCGGTTCATGAACAGGCTTGGAATAGAAATTAGTACTATACTTCTTGTAATCAAACCAGCGGTTGTCTTTAAAAGATGTGGTCTGTGCGATAGATTGATAGGAAAAGAAAATGAATAAAACGAAAAAGGGAATTGCATTGCGCATATACGGTTAGTTTAGATTTTTTCGGAAGCTAACAACGTTAGGGCTATTGTACAATCATTTACCAGAGGCAGGTAAGTTTATCAGCGAAAGTGTAGTATTTGTCAGCCGCAGACTTTATTCCGTTAACTATTTCTTAACGCCTGCTGAAGAAATATACCCTGTGAAAGCAACAGCAATGTTTACACGCTTATGCACGGTAGTTAATAAATTGTATAGGGAGCCGAGCTTTGGTCTTTATCTAAACAGATATGTATAGCACACGGCTGGTCCTCCGCTCTGCGCATAACTATAGGAACATGATCTATATCTATAAACAGCTTACGCAGATTTGCTTTTGCACACAGCGGCTGCGGCCAGGCCGCAAAGCCTGTGATCCGGTATATAAATAAGGCAAATGCCCTTTATAGTCATGAATCCAAGTACTGACAAAACTACCGACTCACCAAAGAAACTTCTGATTTTTGAGCTGTTTTTCAAAAAGCGAGGTAAAGGCTAGGTATAGCGATCCTAAGGCCTTCCTTAACCCTTCCTATACCCCCTGATTATTTTATGCTATAGTGGCAGGAAACGGAAGAAAATTTGGATATTAGATCAACGTATCTTCATTTATTATATATTTGAGATACCCTAGGCCTGCTCCAAGACCGTTATGATTTTCAACGAAGATTTAAGGGTAAAAATACCCACCATCCTGCACGTTATTCGTTTACGATATTCGTATTTACCGCTTTCGGAACAATGTTGGGATGAATCAAATAACATTTTCACAAGCATTTTAAAGAAAGCGTTCGCAAAATAAATTCTGACCTTCAACTTAGCGATGGTGATATTAATCGACTTTATGACGAAGTAAGTCTTTGTTTGAAAAACGAAGACCTTGGGAAATCATCTACGAAAAGTTAGTCGATCAAGCGAACATTAAACTAATTGACTTCAAAAATTTTAATGACAATTCTTTTCACGTTGTTACTGAACTGACCTAGTGGAAGATATACAATCAACTGATTGATCGATGTACGAGAGTCTATGAAAAAGTGGTCAATTAAATTAGATAATACTAAGTTTAAGAGAAGTTTAGTGAGGAAGATACCAAAGATATACTCAGTCTGCTAAGGTCACAAGAATGGACGACTAAGTTGCTTAAAGGTGAGTAGTATTTCTTAATAAAATTCGCTTTATAACTATAAAGAACAATGCAAATCTTCAAAGAGGATGGTGATCAAAAAAGTCTTATCGAAAAACTCGTTGAACGACTGAGCAACGAGTACGGCATTATTCAACAGAAGATAGACAATATAGGCGATTTTAAATTTAAAGTTCGTGGGTGGTTAATTACTATTTATTCAGCGTTTCTTTTTAGTATCTTCTCTGCACAACTTCCTATCCATTTATGTATACCTGTAGGTCTGTTTATAATTTTTATTTTCTTTTATCTAGAACGGGAGCAGCTGATTTTACAGCATAAGTTATCAAACCGAGCAAAAAAAATTGAAAAAGCTATTCATTTTCTCAGCTACAAATTCTATGAAAAGGATTTGGCTAATGCAGATCTCAAGCTTAAGGCCATACTCCATGATATAGATACATCACCACGTATTGCTGTTGAAATTATCGCCTCGGAAGGAAGTCAACAAAAATCCAAGGTAAAGAAGAACTCTAAAAATAAATCAAGTAAGTCAATTAAGCACCTCTTAAAGAGTACATGGCATTCATACTGGCTGTTCATTGTTTTGACATTACTTACAATATTTATATTTATATCAACAAAAAATGACTGGATTGTTAAGCACTTCCCTCTTATAAAGGAAAGGGATCCACAAGAAAAATCGATTACTACCACAAACAATTTTCTCAATAAAAGCCTTAACTATATACCCATGAGAGAAACATCGGAAATAGAGCAAGTGGAAGACGAGATGTTATCACTTGTCTCGCAAATTGATTTTGGTGACATCTCAGATATTGATACATATTGGGATAGTCTAAATGAGGCTTTACTTGAACTTCCGGATGAGTGTTGGACCAATTTAAAACCAAGTAATGTAGAGCTTTCTACTATTGTTGGATCTCTGAAAGTTTCTAATGCTACCAAATTATGCCAATTGACACAGAAAATGAAAGAGCTATGTAATACCGGTTCGAATTCAAGTGTAAATGAAGTGGATCTTAGACGTCTCAAACGCTATGCATCTGAATATGAAAAGGAATTTGATAAATCGTTAAATGAGCTTGATGGACTTGTTAAAGAAAAATAGCCAGGCATCGGACATATTGAACCTTGTTAACGCATTTCCGCTTTTTCAAGAAAAATTTCAATACCTATATAGTCATAGTGAACAAGTAATAATTTTTGGTTCATATGCCGCCGGAGTACAGCACGCAGAATCTGACATAGACATTCTTTTCATCACACATGAGAAAGCATTTAAGACAAAATATTTAGATTTTGTCTGTGTAGCTCCTGAACGTCTGATGCTCAAATCTTGGCTAGGTACCGAACTTGCAAATCATGTTGCTAACTATGGCGTTTGGGTAAAAGGGGATGACGATTGGAAACACAAAGTATACATTAGCAAAAATGCCTTAGAGCGGAAAAAATTTATAATACTCCATAGACTTACTCACTTATGGATAAAGAATTCGAGCATAAGTAAGCCTACCATGTTGAGATTATTCAAAGACGTGGTTTTAGATTCCTATAGACTTGTTCATATGTCTGAAGGTCTTCCTGTACCACCTAATAAAATCCTTGTTGATAGGTTCATAAAAGAGAAACGAAACATTTTGAATGAAATAAATAAACCAGAACACTTAGGAAAAGTTGGCCATATTTTCTTCAATGAAATTTTTGCTTTGTTTGATCCTGAAAGGTTAAATATTGAAATGAAAAAAATTTTTAGCCTAGATGTCTAATTTCAGACAACAAAAATGTCCCTGTAGCAGCGTCTAGAATCAGTACCTGACTTTAGGAATGAGAATACGCAGTTTAGTATGGATAAAGTATGACCAAAATATCAAACGATTTTCTCGTATGTTGACGCGGTATACCTTTAACTATAAGCTACCACTATGTGCTATATGAGGAAGTTTTAATCCCGCCTAGTCTCGCTTCAACTCTTGCCGGCTTTTCAGTTCGGCCACAAGTTCCAGATACACCCTTAGAGCGAGTTTCATTACAGTTTCTTCATTAGATTGGAAGTACGTGCTATACTTTTCGAGTAAAGCAAAGTAGAAATCATAGGTTACATTCTCTTCATCATCAAAGCCTATATAGGTTAGCACAAGAGAACTGAAGTCTGAATGATAGAAAGAATCATCAAGGCCAACTTCACGCAAGCCATTAAAGAATCTATAGCTTTTAAGCTCTTGTTTGAGGAGCTGAAGAACGAGTTCTTTTTGAGTCGGAGACTTTACCAATGTGTTATTCACAGAGTTTGATTTCATAAGGCACAATATTTATTTATCCTTTATTCGTATACAATAATACGTATTATAATTCATATAATACGTATTAAGCATTATTAAATCATTTAACATATTGAGTGACAGTCAATTGAGTTTGAAGAAACCATTTGAATAATTCTATTTGGGGATCGAACAATGGTAAAAGAATGAATTGATGGCTGAAAAGATTAAAATCAATAGGCTTAAAGTTGTGCTCAGTGAAAAGGATATAAGTCATAAAGACTTCGCCAAGATGGTGAAGAAAACTCCCAACACGATAACAAGAATCTGTAATAACGAACAGCAACCTTCCCTGGTGGCACTTCGTGAAATGGCAATTGCTCTTGATGTAGATATATCTGAGTTATTAGTGCCTACAAAACCAAGAAGATAAAGCTATATGCAAGAATCTCTTGAATCGTTACGAGCAACATCCACCGCCCCGGTGGGTTCTATGTTTATTACCATAGCAAAGCGACACGAAAAGTTGCTGAGACTTGACTTTATAAACGGCAGCATCTCAGGCACGGCCAGGTGTTGGCGCCTTCACTTCGAAGGTCGCTATGATCTTATCACATATCGGTAGGTATGACAAAAAGTAATTGGTATAAATTTCCGGCGAAAAAGTAAATATAGCTAATGTCGTGTCTACAATAGATTATCCGCCCAGGCCTTCTTCCTACAAAGCAAAAATTGTAAAGTACCCATGGGGAGAAATGCTTTTCTGGTACTGCATTAATGCTTCTATCATTTGTATTGTCTTTCAATCACCCCTCTCATATAAAGCTGTCCTATACACAGAGCTGGTATATACCGTTGGTTTTTACGTGTACTTCCGGGTGATGTACAAAACTATATACCTTTACCCCGACAAACTAAAGATCATTTTTCCAGCGCTATCCTTTCGAAAAAACAGAATATACAAACTTTCAAATATCGACTATATATTATTTCAAATACTCCCGAAAGACGAAATAAGCGATCAATACTTCAAGATTCATTTTAAGAACGGCAAAAAGAAGAGATACTGGCTCCCTTCCGACCAACTCTTTCAGTTCCGAACTTATGCTGGGGATATTGGTATTGTCGTGAAGAATTCAAGGTAGCTTACAACATTTGATACGCATATATATCCTCTATGCACCTTAAACATTCTATAACCTAAAACGACCGCACCTAAAACTCAGGCGCTTCATCGCATAAAAAAATCCATCGCCGAATTAACAACCGGTATATTTACTTTTTAACATCAACTGCATTTAAAGGCAAGTCATTTCATTTTTATCATGTTTCGAATCGTTTTACTCTCGCTCCTTGCATTCATCATTCACACAACAGTCTTCGCCCAACAACAACCAGAACGTCTGCATCGGTTCAGAAAGAATGGTCTCTATGGTTTTATAAACAGCAGTAGGGATACCGTTGCGGCTGCGCAGTGGAACTATGCCGATGATTTTTATGCAGGCAAAGCACCTGTAGAAAACAAATCGAAGTGGGGCATGATTGATGCAAAAGGTTCTTATGTTATTCCGTTGGAGTACGATAAAATTACCAATGTATCGGATGAAGGAATTGTTCGTCTCACGCTTAACGGACTCATTGGTTATAAGCATGTTGATTCAGGTGTTCTGATCAGTGCCATCCAATGGCAGGAAGCAGGTCCGTTTTACAAAGGCTTTGCCATGGTGAAGAAAAACGACCACTATGGTATAATCAACACCAAAGGCGTAGAAGTTTGTCCTGCTATATATGATTACATCTACGACATATCTGCGCCACAAGAAATGGTGCGCGTAAAGAAAGATGAGAAGTTCGGCTACATCAATGCAGCGCGTAAACTTGCTATACCTGTCAAGTTTTCATATGCAGAAGATTTCAATGACGGTCTTGCGCTCGTACAAATAGCGGGCACTGAAGTTTTTGAATATATAGACAAGACCGGCAAATCTATACTTCGCGCTCCCACCGGTGTTATGCCTGGTAAATTCGCAGAAGGTTATGCCGTGGTTTTAAAAGGAAACACTGATGCTTATAAAGCAGGCTTTATCAACAAGCTGGGCAAAATAGTTATCCCCATAGAATGGGACGATGCCACTGAATTCTACAACGGACACGCAGCTGTAAAACGTAACGGCAAGTGGGGCTTCATTAACAAAAGCGGAGAGCTGGTTACAGATACACTATACGATGAAATCACTCCCTACAGCAAACAGGCAAAGGGCAAACGCAACGGCCAATGGGAGAACTTGTTTGAACCTGAAACGCCTGCGGAAGTGGTAGACGAGGTGCATTGAGATATTCGAATATACATCACATGGCTTCACTCCAAAAAGCATATTCTTTAAGTATTGATTTGAGGCTTAATCGAAAAATCAATCTGGTTAGTAACTTCACATCGTAATAGTACGTATGGATTTAGCTCAATATAGAATAGCAGCTCAAAACTCTAGATATAGAGAGACATTAGAGTGCATATCCGGAATGGAGGTTGGTCTGAAAGACTTTCTGAAGTATAACGAACTAGATCTAGAAGTAAAGGTGCATATTACCAAAGTTATACTGGGCAGACATTTCGAAAGCGATTGTGTGTGCCTGCCCGAGGACGTTGATTGGTTTCTTCAAGGATTTTTGAGTGAATACAAGGAAGATTTAATTAAGCCTTGGATTACAGACGCAATTAAAGAAGCCATTAGTATGATTTTGAGTGGAGACACGTCCTCAAAAAAAATTATCGCCACAACATTTATGTTTGGAGTTATTGAATATCAAGGAAAGTATCGTTTAGGATATCGGCCCGATGAACATAGTCCATTTGATAGTAAATATCATGCGCCTTATCGGAGCCTGTTTTTAGGTCCTATGATCGGCAGACTGAAAAAGAACAACACTGCTCTTGCCAGAGACATTAATGAACTTGATAAAGCAGGTATAGAGTTATTAAAAAGAGCTCAAATTCCCGAGAATACGATTCGAAAAGCGCGAATGGCAGATAGACTAACCGTAGCGCGTAACGCAATGACACACGGAGAATCTTATTCTTTTTCTCATTGTGGAAGATACTTAGCCATGATATATCTTTTATTTCACTTTCATGGTCAGCTGGACCTAGCTAAGGTTGTCTAAGTTATATACCACACAATTCAGTTTTTTACTACTCGTGAAAGGGAAACAGAATCACCACAGATACTACTTGTGAATACAGATAGAATATTTGCGTAGATTTGCACGATTTCTAACCTCATTAAAAGTCCTAACCTTGGTGTGTTTGGTATCACAAACCATATATAGCTCCATTGTTACCTTCCATAATCAACTCTATATTCAATGACCTTGTTTCGCACACTGGCTTTTTGCTTTATCGTGGCCACAACAAACTGCTACTCCCAAAGTGTATACACACGTGTTAGTACTGGTTTCACCGCCATGGCTGGCGGAAAAACTGAGTGGATCGATCTTGATAATGACAATGATCTTGATCTGCTTTTTACCGGCTCCGATGGCGCAGCAACCCGAACTATTGTATATGAAAACATCGCAGGCGCTTTTAGTGAGCGCTCCACCAACTTGCCGGTTATGTCTGCTTTTGCAAGTGCCGATTATGACAATGATGGAGACACAGATTTACTTGTCTTTAACACAAGCACTCCATTCACAAAGCTTTACCGCAACAATGGCAGCTTTGTTTTTTCAGAAGCCACATCCCTTGGAGCGCTATCTCCAGGTAGCGCGGCATGGATTGATATTGACAATGACGAAGACCTTGACATTCTCCTTACCGGCAATATTGCAGTGCCGAAATTATTCGAAAACACCGGTACTGGATTTACGGAAATATTAGCCACTGGTTTTCCTAACTGTTCTACGTGTAATTCCGACATAGCAGATATCAACGGTGATGGGAAAGTGGATATTGTCTTTGCAGGAGGAACAGCATCACTTTACCTCAATGCAGGCAACAAAAAATTTAAGCGCGACACCACTACACAATTCAAACAGGCAATGCTGGGTGATGTTGCATGTGGAGATTTTGATGGCGATGGTGATTTTGACATTTTAATAACGGGTCTGCTTTCAGCAGGAGATGAGTACACGGCCATTTATGAAAATAAGAATAATCAACTGATAGAACGTACAGATTTCGGATTGCCTACTCTTGCAACAACATCCTCCTCCGGGCTGCTTTGGTTTAATGTCAACAACGATAATGAAATTGATATACTCGTCAGTGGAAGTACAGAGTGGACAAACCCATTCGCTGGTGATGCACGTGTTTTCAAAAACAATGGAGGAGGTTCCTTCACAGATATCAAGGATTCTTACCTGGCTGTTGATGGGTATATGGGATCCTATGATGCCGGCGACTTCGACAATGACGGGGATGTAGACCTTGGCTTCCAGGGAACCTACGCAGCACTTGTAGGCGTTCCTTCATTTCCCCAGACGAAAAGAATGGCAGGTTTTTACCGGCATGATGAGATCAGAAAAACGCCCGTATCAAACACTAAACCTTCGCCACCTGCAGCAGAAACCTTCAGTGAAAAAGTATATCGAAAAGAAATAAGATTGAAATGGGGCGCAGGTTCTGATGGAGAAACCCCCGCAGGCGGATTATTTTATAACTTCTACTTAAAAGATGCCACCAAAAAGCTCGTTGTTCCAAACGTTAATTTCTCGAACGGAAATATTCGCACCGCCAATGCTCCCAATGGAATCGGTCAATCCGGCTTTGCTTTTGACATGCCCGAGGGCGTCCTGTATTACGCAGTGCAATCTATTGACGGAGCAAAAGTGGGTTCTGTTTTTTCAGGAGAAAAAGCATTCTATCATTTTAATGGTCCGGAAACAGTGAGCGCAACGTTCACCGATCAACAACACGTAAATCTGTCGTGGCTTGATCATTCAACTCTCGAGACAAACTTTGAAGTACTACGATCAACTTTACCAGTAAGTGATTTCACTTCTCTTGTAACCCTTCCTGCTAATTCAAAATCACATACCGATAATTTCTCATTTGCTACTGAAACTGAATACTATTATCGAATCAGGGGTTACAATGCGCAAGCTTCAGCCTATGACTCACTCATACTCGTGATTCCCAACAGACCAACCGACATTGCGGCACAACCCATCAACGCCTCAAAAATTAAGTTAACCTGGAGAGATGAATCAAAATACGAGACAGCGTATATCATTGAACGGAAACAAGGTGCTGGCAGCTTCACAACGATTGCAACATTGAGCCCTAATGTTGACCTGTATGAAGATACACAATTACAGGCTGGCACCACTTACGAATATCGTGTAATATCAAAAGGCAAAAACGGAGCGCTTGCTCCGATCATCTCCGTTACTGCCACGACCAATGCAAAACCAAATGGCGTGAACTTTGAAGTAGCGCAGGACGAAGACAAAACGCTGTTGCTCTCGGCGAATGACTTTAATAGTCATTTTAAGGACGCAAATGCCTCGGATAATTTGGTCAAGATTAGGATTGTGAGTCTTCCAGAAAACGGAACGCTATATGTATATAACTCCAAGGCAGCTATCGGACAGGAAGTCACACCTGATTTGCTTGACTTCGTTCAGTTTAAACCTTTGGATGACTATACCGGCACTACTACATTTACTGTGCTGCCGTACGATGGGAAAGATTATTCAGATAATAATTGGACAATCTCCCTGAAGATTAACCAAATAAATGATCCTCCTGTATTTGATGTACTATCAGGCAAAGTACTTGACGAAGATTTCACTGGTGATGTTAAAATATTTGCACAACGACATTACTTCACAGGCGAAGAAAGCGAGTCAATTGTATATTCTCTGTCACCACAAACATCGGATATCGTTGATGTATATTTCAATACAACCCAAGGTGAAATATCCTTGGTTTCCCGTAAGGATAAATTTGGAGAGGTAGAGTTCACACTCACGGCCAATGATGGACAAGCTCAGAATAACACATACTCCCGAAAGATTAAGATAACAATCAAGGCCGTTGACGATCCACCTATATTTGGCCCTATCGCTGACGTAGAGTCTAAATCATCTTCTGTCACAATTAATCTTGATGTAGCAGATCCAGACAATGACATTACCGAATCAATGTTTTCTGCTCACTCAAGCAACAACACTATTGTTAGGCCCGATAAAATAAAATTCAGTACTAGCGAAGATGGAAAGACAAAAATGATTATTACTCCTGAAGCCAAGATAGGCAACACATATATTTCGGTAAACGTCAGCGATGGTAACTTTTATATTTCCCAACGATTTAAGTTCTCAGTATTAATTACCGCAGTTGAGGATGATAGTGAAAGTGGCATCATTGTATTTCCTAATCCTGTTGTAGAAGACTTGCAAATTCAGAGGAAAAATGGAAACAAGAAGCTAAATGCTGTCCTTAGAGATATATATGGCCGTGAACTCCATTCAACCATTATCAACAAGCCAACATCAACGATAGAGCTTAGTCACTTCGCTCCCGGCATTTATATTCTAGAAATTATAGAAGACGACAAAAAAGTTATTTCAAAGAAAATAGTAAAAAGATAATAAGCGTTTATGAAACTCCACCTCTTGCCTTGCAATTGCCGTAGTTTAGACAAACACACATTAATATACTTTTTGATATATATACTGTATGCGCCTATAAATATCGCAGCACAAACCTTTACTGATGTTACTCCGGCAAATATACCGGCAATAGAGGCAGGCGACATAGCGTGGGCAGACTATAACAATGACGGTTATTTGGATTTTGCAATCATGGGTAGGGCGGGTGCCGGTTACGTTGGAAGTATTTATACAGGTGCTGGAGATGGCACATTCCAACTGCTTTCAAACACCAACATGCCTAAGATGAGAACGGGTGACATGGACTGGGGAGACTTTGATAACGATGGTGATCTGGATTTGGCAATGATTGGCGAGACGGATTCCTATCCTTGGGAAATCACAGTTATTATGCGCAATAACCGCACATCATTCGACCGATATTTTACGGTGTCAGGCTCTGAGGGAGGTTCTTTAACGTGGTTTGATTATGACAATGATGGAGACCTCGACCTTTACCAAGTCGGAACATTCTTTGACAACGAATATCCTAATTCAGTTTTCATCAATACAGACGGACAATTTTCAACTGATAACGTTTTTCACGCAAGAGGATATTATTCTGAATTAGGAATCGATTACACCATTTCTGTCGCCACAGACTTTGACAATGACGGCGATCAGGATATTTTTTCATCAGGTGAATATGCTCACGGTGTATGGAATGAAGCCAGCCTTCTTACCAACAACGGAGTAAAGAGCCTTGAGAACACTGCTCAATATCGTTTCGCCTATAACGATATTGCTGTACGCAACGGGTCTGTTAACCAGGGAGATTTTAATAAAGACGGTTTAATGGACTACTTCCTGACCGGCAACAGCAGCTCAATCAGTAGTCAGGATACTCCGTTTTCACAATTGTTATTTGGAGCTGGGAATGGTGATTTCTCAAGGCGAGGCCATTTACTGGATGTATATAATTCATCGAGTGATGTTGGTGATGTCGATAACGATGGAGACTTAGACATCATTGTTGCCGGCCAAACATCAGAAGGTGCGGTTACAAGAATTTATATAAACAATGGAACTGGGAACTTCAGTGATGCAGGTATAACAAATGTAGTTGGCCTTAGTTTATGTGTGGTTACACTGGCAGACTACGATAACGATGGTGACCTCGATATACTTATGTCCGGCAGAGGACAAGCGAACACAAAGACAACGAAGCTTTATCGTAATAACCTAATTTCAAAAACGCTTGCTCCCAATGAGAAGCCTGCTCCACCCTCCAATCTTCGATTTAGAATGGAGAACAACAGCGTGATACTTGAGTGGGACAAAGCAAGTGATAAAGAGACTCCGACCGGCTCGCTTACTTATAACGTATACGTTGCCATTACATCAAAAAAAACATTCAGATTGTTCCCTCAGGCAATTATAGAAACGGGCAAAAGAAAAGTTTATGATCAAGGTAACGCATCTGTCAATACACACTTAACATTGAAAGATCTGCAAACAGGCACTTACTACTTTTCAGTTCAATCAATTGATGGTGCCAATATAGGATCGGAATTTACTTCCGAGGTATCTTTTAAGTATATAAGAATTGACGCAATTGGCTCCACATGCCCGAACAGTGAGCAAACATTTTACGTTTCTCCGGCAGCCAATTGTAATTGGACTATTTCGGGTGGCAAAATAGTCGAAGGTCAAGGATCGGGGATGGTTCGTGTGAAATGGGATCAACAACCAATCAATCCCAGAATAGGTGCAGCTACCGTAGGGTCCTCCAATTCTATTATACCAACTATACAAGTGCTTCCTCCTGCTGTAATCTCAGGACCTGCGACAGTTTGTGACTTGGAAGCTTACACAGATTATCACCCCGCAAACTATTCGGACAAATTATCATACAATTGGAATTTTGACGGATTTGAATCCACCAATGGGTTCCCTTATTTTGAATGGCCTTCACCAGGAAATAAAGTAGTGACATTGACAGTTACTAATCCAAGTACTGGTTGCAAAAACTCAGACACACTGAATGTCAAGGTATCAGAACGTATAGCAGTACGAATTAATTATGATTCCGATCATGGCATATATACTCCAGGCAATACCAGCCCTACGTATGTATATAAGTGGGAAAAGTATATCGATGATAATTGGTCACCCGTTAGCAGTTCAGAAAAATTCAAACCCAAGTCTATGGGTTATTACCGTCTTTTAATTGTCAATCAATATGAATGTTCTTATTCCAGTAGCTTCTATGTGGATGAGATCATAACAGGAATAGAAGATGAACTCAAGGAGTTTCAACTCGTACCTAATCCAGCTACCACTTCGTTTAAAATTGTAAATTTACCTCGAACAAATAAACCGATCAGCATTTCAGTATTTGATATAGCCGGACGAGGACTACTCACGGCGTCAACTACCAACGAAACATTCGAAATCAATTGCTCATCGTTTTACCCTGGAATTTACGTTGTGCTAACGCAGATAGGTGACAAAGTAAAATACTCTAAAATTGTCATAAAGTAAACTAGTATTAAGACCTTGTAACTGATCTAAGGAGACTTTCAGATTTAACATCAGGGTTTATAGAAAATCTATGTAGCTGTTCATAGCGCTGCCGGGGCTCTCATTGGCCAGCAGGATGAGATCTCTTGTACGCATATCAGTCCGATTACGCGCAAATTATTTCAATTCCGAACACACCATAATTTTTTATCATTCGATACAGGCAAAAAACTACATTTCGCTTTGGACTATACTTTGCAAGTATATACGCAAACGTATAACTTGTTATGTATGCTCAGAAATTATCTTAAGGTCGCATTTCGGAATCTCATCAGAAGTAAAGGCTTCACATTCATCAATGTTTCCGGACTTGCTGTGGGAATGGCAACGGCCGTTTTGATTTTTGTATGGATACACCACGAAATAAGTTTCGACACTTTTCATGTTAATCGCGCCAATATATACCAGGCGTATAATCGGGGCAGGATGAACGACAGGATCGAGTGCTGGCCTAACACACCACTTGTACTCGCGCCAACACTCAAAGCAGAATATCCGGAGATAGCAAATGCAGCACGCGCGCATACGCAATGGTTCGTAACCATTGTTGGTGAACGCAAGGCATCGACCAAAGCAATTCTTGCTGATCCTTCTTTCCTCAACATATTTACTTTTCCACTGCTGGAAGGAAATGCCGCTACAGCATTACTTGATAGTTACTCGATTGTTGTTACGGAGAAGATGGCATTGAAGATGTTCGACACCACGCATGCGTTGGGTAAAGAAATCAAGATCAACAATGAGATGTACCAGGTAACGGGTGTTATGAAAGATCTGCCCGCCAACACCGACTTCGACTTTGAGTATATATTGCCATGGTCGTATATAACACGCATGGGTTACGATGATGTTGATTGGGCAAGCAACAACACGCACACATACGTTCTTTTAAAAGATGGGCATTCTCTTGCTTCCGTAAGCGAGCATATAAAAGATGTTACAATACGCCATAGCGAAGGCGAAGTGAAAGAAGAAATATTTCTTCACCCCATCAATCGCTGGCATTTATATAGTGAGTTTGAAAATGGTATAGCAAGCGGAGGTCGCATTGAGACTGTACGACTATTCGCCATTATCGGGGTGTTTGTTTTACTCGTTGCCTGTATAAACTTTATGAATCTCAGTACAGCGCGTAGTGAGAAACGTGCAAAAGAAGTAGGCGTAAGAAAAGTTGCCGGGGCTGATAAATCACTACTGGTATGGCAGTTCCTGATTGAATCCATCGTGCTCACGTGTCTTTCCGGAATGATAGCTGTTGTATTGGTACAAATTGCCTTACCACATTTCAACACACTCATTGGCCAATCCATAGAAGTGCCTTTTTCACAGCTATACTTTTGGCTGGCCATCGTTGCATTCATGATTGTTACCGGAGTAATTGCCGGAAGTTACCCGGCTTTCTTCCTATCGTCATTTAAACCAGTGTCTGTTCTCAAGGGCACCTTTAAGAAAAGCTTTGCTTTTATTAATCCCAGAAAAGTATTGGTGGTTACACAATTTACATTTGCTATTGTATTGATCATTGCTACGCTGGTAGTAGTACAACAGATACGCTATACGCAGAATCGCGATCGGGGCTATGATGCAGAACCGTTGCTATACCATTGGATGTCGGGAGCGTTGCAAGAAAATTACCCGGCCCTGAAGCAGGAGCTCATTCAGTCTGGCATAGCATCGAGTGTTACAAAAACGGTATCACCGCTCGGCATGATCATGAGTGATACCTGGGGACTTCAATGGCAAGGTAAACACCCGGAAGATAAAACAGATTTCGAGCGACTATCGGAAGATGAAGACCTCGTTGAGACAGCATCGCTTCAGTTAGTACAAGGTCGTGATATGGATTTACAAAAGTATCCGACCGATTCCTCGGCCATGCTTATTAATGAAGCAGCCGCAAAAGCATTTGGATTCAGCGATCCGATTGGGCAAATTATAAAAGAGACGGATGGCACCGAGTATCACATTGTTGGCGTAGTAAAGGATTTTATTACCGGTTCTCCGTATGAGGGCATAAAACCGCTGGTTATAGAAGGTGTGAGGGGAAGTGGATTTAATGTTATACATATCAAACTGAAGGAAGGTATAGATATACATGAAGCAGTAGCAAAGACAGAGGTCCTCTTCCGAAAGTACAATCCTGAGTATCCTTTCGAATTCCACTTCTCGAATGACGACTACGCCATCAAGTTCAAAGACACCGAACGCACGGCATCCCTAACATCAATATTTACTATACTAACCATTTTTATCTCATGCCTGGGATTATTCGGACTCGCCAGCTATATGGCTGAAGTGAGAATAAAAGAGATTGGTATACGAAAAGTTTTAGGAGCGTCTGTCTTTCGCATTACAGCACTCCTCTCTAAAGATTTTGCAACACTCGTAGTTATCGCTATACTGATTGGTACGCCCATCGCATGGTATGCTATGGATCAATGGCTACAGGGGTATACATACCGAACAAGCATAGATTGGTGGATATTTATACTTGCAGGCGCGTTATGCATTACACTTGCACTGGTTACTGTAGGATATCAATCTATTAAAGCAGCGCTAGAAAATCCGGTGAAGAGTTTAAGGAATGAATAAGTAATCCGCTCGTTTTTGAGGAAATACAAACACTATATATGATTTTGTTCACTATCTGGAGGCTTCTAACATCTTCGATGACACCAACTTAATCTTCGACTTGAGAAAGTCATTTATAGTGTATGCAAACTGTTTTCTTTGCCCTGAGAACGTTATGAAAAAAGCACTATTATTCCGCCATGAGACTCTTTCAATCAGATAACCATCAAAAACCTGTTTACAAATCAGGTGTCGCTTAAGTTCCTTTTTGTTTTCATCAAATAAAGCAAGGAAAGTCTCGAATCCGTTGATGTCATAACAATAATATACACCAACTGAGTATTGTCTATTTGGTGATACTATAGGTTTTCCTTGCCACCACTCGTTACTGATACCTTTATTTAAGCAGGCATTGTAGGTATCTGATATAAGTTTAGTATTCCATTTCTCGCGAGCGGCCAGGTGTTTTAGCACTTCGAAGATTATGTCCAAAACTGCTTTCTTACGCTCGAAGTTTGTTGTATCACCTTCACCAGTGCCCCTCGTCAAATAATAGTCTATATGTATGATACCCGACACGAGTTCATAGCTTAAGTGTTCTTGCTTGTTGCCAGTGATATAGATATTAACAATCTGCACTTTAGCGGTCTTCAAACTTACCCCCAGCCACCTGACAAACATATCGCACACACAATTCGAAGCCTTTGATAATGCGCTCGACTCATCAACATGATCATAATATCGTATTTCCCGAATGTACGCCATCACTTAAACATCAAATGTATCTTCTCAGGAATTTCAGCAACGCGTGATTGAAGCAAGTCATCTATACTATACACGAAAAGCTTCTTGGGTCCGCTGAACTGATATATAATATGATCACGATCCTGCCACGACAATCGCGAGATTGGGAAGCTATCAAACTTATCCTTTAATATCAGATGACGTATTAACTCATTCTTCAATTTATCAAAAAGCACGAGCCAATATTCAAAAGTTTTAATGTCATATATAGTATATACTCCTATATAGTGTTTTCGATCAGGTGCAGCAATCAACTTATCTTTAAACCACCATTCATTCCGGATCCCATTATCCAAACAAGTATTGTAAGTATCTAAAATGATATCCGTAGTCCAGCTTTCATTAGATGCTACATGCAGAAGCGAATCCCGGATCATATCAAGGATTATTTTCTTTTTATCAAAATTGCTCGTACAGTTGTCGCAGACGGACTCTTCCAGAAAGTAATAAACCGTGAGAAAGCCGGCCTGATGATGATAGCCTAAATGTTCCTTCTTGTCATCAGTCAGGTATATAGAAAAAATGAATACGTTCGGGTTTCTGAGCTTGCTTCTCAGAATACGCTTAAACATATGAGAAACACAATTCGAAACTCCTGATACTGCATTAAACTTATTATCGTAACGATTATAGACCCGGATATCTTCAATATAACTCATGCACGCAGCTTTTAATCATGTTAAGATAGCATTTCAACACTTCCATTTGCTACTTACCAATATAACATCTTTTAATAAATCCGGCTTCTGCGCCAATCCGTGAAATCTGCGGGCAGACAAACCGTGAAAAGTATAAGCAATGCGTAGATAGATATAAATCCATCACGGGATGCATGTGCACCTTTACACCATGATTTAAACGCAAACAACATGAAAACGAACGTAACAAAAATCGCTTTGGTAACCGGAGGAAGTCGCGGTCTTGGAAAAGATATAGCCTTGAACCTGGCGGCACGCGGTAACGATGTAATCATCACCTACAACTCCAAAAAAGATGACGCACTTTCTGTAGTAGCCGCGATTGAACAAACCGGACAACGTGCCATAGCCCTACAACTCAACACTAGTGACACAAAAGGATTCGATGCCTTTTATACTACATTACTTGCGTCCTTAAAGGATACATTCCAATCAGAACGCTTCGATTTCCTTATCAACAACGCAGGTCATGGCATAACCGTACCATCGCTTGCTTCCACTACGGAAGAACAATTTGACGAACTGGTAAACGTACATTTAAAAGGAGTATTCTTCCTCACACAAAAAGCGATTCCCTATATCAGCGATGGTGGCGCTATAGTAAACATCTCCAGCGGTTTAACGCGTTTTACAAATCCCGGTAGCGGTGCATACGCCAGCGTTAAATCAGGAGTAGAAACGCTTACCAAATATATGGCTAAAGAATTAGGACAACGCTATATACGTGCCAACGTAGTAGCACCGGGCGCCATCGCCACCGACTTCAATGGCGGCCGACTGCGAGAAAATCTTCAGGTACAAGAACACATAAAAGCAATCACAGCGCTTCCGCGGATTGGACAAGCTGATGACATTGGCAGCGTGGTAGCATTTCTATGTTCTGATGATGCTAAATGGATAAACGGACAGCGTATTGAAGTAGCAGGTGGGATGTATTTATAATCCACCGGCCTCTTCCAAATAACGAAGCATGGCATCGTCTGAGTATAAGTAAACCAAGTCCTGAATGACATGCACTAAGGAAGCTACAAATAGTATCAACAAATGAATACCAAACATTCGAAGAGATGAAAACGGGAGCAACGGTTGCTTAATAATACGCCTTAAAACAAAATATATCAGAATAGTAAATGGTGATAATATGATTGCAACAACAACACTAGCAAATATTCTCCCGACAACAAACCCAACAGGAGCCTTTTGCAGCGCATTCATTTCACTATAGACGGATACAATTGCAAAATAATGTATGCCATACGACATACATATAGAGAGCAGTTCCGCCAATGACAATAATACAATTCCAATGTTCCTTCTCATAAAAATGCTCGCACATAACGCGTTCAAAGTTACAGTTCTTGAAACCAATATTGCGTACCTTAGTATAACAATATGCAAAATACCTATGTAGATATACCAACGATCAGCGACCTGCACAAAATGTACAGTTGTCCGAGCCCGAAGCATCCGTTGGTTTCATTTGTTCAGTTACACGAAATAAGCCGCGACAACTTTCGTGAAGAAGAGACATTTTACCGTCTCGGCTTTTATTCGGTATACCTGAAACAACTGGCCGGTTCTATGAAATACGGAAAGTCGCAATACGATTTCGATGAAGGCACCTTGGTATTTACTGCCCCCGGACAAGCGATAGCTGTGAAACGCTATATATCGTACAACGAAGGCTGGGGTTTATTCTTCCATGCCGACCTGCTACACCGCACCGAACTCGGTCGAAGGATAAACCAATATACTTTCTTTCAATATGACACTAATGAAGCACTGCACGTCTCAGATGATGAAAAGAATATACTGCGCGATTGTGCAGAAAACATAAAACGTGAGTATTCACAAAACATCGATAAACATTCACACGCGCTCATCGTAAGCAACATCGAACTCCTGTTAAATTATTGTAACCGTTTTTACGATCGTCAATTTATTACCCGCACCAAGGTAAACCACGATATAGTACAGCAATTTGAAAGTGCACTGCTATCCTACTTTGATCAGGATACACTTATCAATATAGGTCTACCCGATGTAAAGTATTTTGCTGAGCAGCTACATCTTTCTCCTAATTACCTGTCCGACTTACTAAAGCGCTATACCGGCAAAACAACACAGGAGTATATACATCTTCAGTTAATAGAGAAAGCGAAATCATTACTCTGGAGTTCTGATAAATCAATAAGCGAAATAGCTTACGATCTAGGTTTCGAACATCCTTCGCATTTCACAAAAATATTCAAGGCAAAGATGGGCAAGTCTCCGAAGGAGTTTAGATTGAATTGAGGTATGAAAACAAAGCCCCGAATGTCGGGGCTTTTTTGAGACAACGCTTCGCCATTTTGTCTTCCTAAACTTCTTCCAATTCCGTTGTCTGTTAGCAACAGTCGAGTTTACGGTTTCGTAACCATGCGGGAAGCAATACGAACATCCACTTTTGTTGCCATACATAAGTCTGGCAAGTCTAACGTTCGAAATTTTGATTGGGAAATTAAAATGTCCGAATTCATCGACACCAAATGCCTTCTGCATTTGTTTTCTTCTGTTCATAAAGAGCATCATTAGGGTTAACCTAATGCAGTGCTCCTTTTCGGGTATATTTTAATTGGTTCATACGATGTATATACGTTACAAAGATAATACGCATAAGACATGTAATAAGAAAAATACACAACGCATTTACTTCAAAATCAAAACTTGTTCTATATTTGCACCACAATAAATAATTCAAAATGAAACCAGGAGTAAACATCCAAAACCAAAACACGCTTTCTAAATACGCCTCGTATTTAACAGGAAGAGCTATTGGGTTTTGCCCTGGGTACATGTATAGATAACATCACAGTGTTGATGTATACAAGCCCCGGGTAAAACAAACCCGGGGCTTTTTTATTTTCCCTGATAGTCAAGATATATAGCCTGATGAAAACACATCAGAGTGGCGCTGCCATGTCTTTTCGGAACGCATATATAGTTCACTATATCTAAATACAACTACTAACATTCTTAATTTTAATAAACTAATGAAAGAATACCACAAGATTCAGACTGTGTTCTTACGCAGTCCTGAAACCAATTTTAAACAACTGATGGAAGGTCACTGGGCATTGCCAGAATTTGAGACACTGAAAGATATTCCATGGACCTGGACCGAAAAGATTGACGGTACCAACATTCGCATTATGTGGAATGGCAGTGAAGTGCGTTTCGGCGGTAAAACTGATGATGCGCATATACCTACCTTTCTGCTAAATGTACTGCAACAGAAATTTACCGTAGAGGCAATGAAACGAATCTTTACCGATGCTACTGAAGTATGTCTGTACGGTGAGGGCTACGGTAACAAAATTCAAAAGGATGGTAATCGTTATATCGCTCTGGGTACTGACTTTATTTTGTTTGATGTGAAAGTCGGCAACTTCTGGTTGTCTCGTGAAAATGTGGAAGACGTTGCTAACAAACTACAAATAGACATCGTACCAATTATCGGTACCGGCAGTTTGCTGGAAGCAGTGGATTTTGTAAAGAGGGGCTATACCTCCACCATTTCACACGATAAGAATCATATCGCTGAAGGTCTCATCATGAAGCCTAAAGTAGATTTATTCAATCGTCAAGGTCAGCGGATTATTGCTAAAATCAAATTCCGTGATTTTAAGCGATAAAGCATTATATTCTTAGCAGGGGGATTACTCCCCCTGCATAATAAACGGACACATTCCGGCTACACATTGCGTTATTCTGAATTGTTATTCATTGCAATTCGCCATCGGATAACCTAAACCGTTAGCACGTTATGTCGTATACTCGTGTATAGTTTTAAATTCACATCTGATAAATATTCATAATCCAGAACGACCTCAGCAGAAAGACATTTCAACAAGTACATCAAAATTTACGTTAGAAAAATAACATGAAACAAAACCTGCCGTGTCCTCAACAATTCATTTCCGACAAACGCAGAAAATATGAAATCACCGCTGTATTCCTGATGGGCATCGGTAAAATCATCTTCATGGATTTGTTGCATTGGCGCCTCCCTTTTATTGCGATATCAATCATCGGGTGGACAATCTATGTAGCTAGTCAACGCAAACGAATAGCTGGTATACTTGCTTATTGGGGCTTTCGTATGGATAACTTCAAGACAGTAGCATTCAGACTTCTACCGTTCGGAGCAATCGCCATTGCTACATTTTTCATCATAGGTTATCAGCGTAATACTATAAACCAAAGCTGGCATATTATTCCCATTCTTATTTTGTATCCTATATGGGGCACCATTCAGCAGTTTCTTGTTGTCGGCCTCGTGGCTGGCAATTTACAACACCTCAAAGTAAATCGCCCCGGGGAATTCTTTATTATAGCGATAACTTCTATACTCTTTGCACTGGTACATTATCCGGACTACTGGTTAATTGCCGGCACATTCGTTCTTGCATTGCTATACACCTATGTTTATTTACGTGACCGGAATGTATACGTACTAGGATTATTTCATGGATGGCTTGGAGGACTATTTTACTATACGATAGTAGGCCGCGATCCATTCGCAGAAGTCTTCGGCAGATTCCTTTAACCATTAAATGCTTCGGCACTTAAAAATTCACATGAGAAAATTATTTCTGGACGATCTCCGAACAATAGACATGGTGTACGATAAAACATTGGAGGATGATTTTGACATTGTAAGAAGCTATGATGAATTCGTAAACTATATTCGTACACATGGTCCCTGACTTCATCAGCTTCGATAATGATTTAGGACTAGACGCTAGTGGTGAAGTCGCTCCGGATGGATACGCTGCTGCCAAATGGTTAGTGTATGAATCAGGATTGGACCTGAGTAAGCTTACATTTAAAGTTCATTCCGCGAATCCTGTGGCAGCCGAGCAAATAAGAGGACTGCTTACAAACTATATTGCCTTTATTAATTCACAACAACATCCGTTGCCGGGGGATTAATCCCCACGGCAATGGATGAAATTATAACTCTATAGATTTCTCAACCTGTATCTGCTTTAAGAAAACCGCATCATGCGAAACCACAATCAATGTACTTTGATACTCGTTAATCGCAGCGGTTAAAATTTCAAGATTTTGAATATCGAGGTTATTGGTTGGTTCATCCAGTATAATTATATCGGGTGCACGATTGCCGATTGTTAAACAGCATAGCATCAATCGCATTTTTTCTCCGCCACTAAGTGCGCTGCACGACTTGTCCCAATCTTCCTTAGAAAAAAGGAAGCGATTGAGGCGAATCTTTACTTCGTGCTCCTGCAGATTTGTGATATTATACTTTTGAGCCTGATCGTAAACGCTCAATGAATTATCGATCAATGAATAATCCTGATCAATATAAATTGCTTTCACATCTGCGCGTTCAATTATACCTATAGATGGATCAAGTAATCCCAGTATAATTTTTATTAGTGTTGTTTTGCCAGAACCATTAGCACCTTTAATCGCTATACGGTCACCGCTCCGTATCTGAAAATCAAGATGCAGCTTCCAGAGTAATGCGCTGTTATAGGTATAGTTTATTTTGTTAGCCGTTACCAACACTTTACCTCGATGAAGCAATGCGTTATCGAGATTCATCTTCATGGTGTCAATATCCGGAAGATCTTTACGAAGTTGATTCACCTCTTGCGCAATAGCACCGATCTTTTCAGCATGAATACCTTTCATTCGAGCTGTACTTTTTTCTGCATTGTTCCTGAAAGTATTCATCATGATGGTGGGCAGCCCGGCCTTTTCCTGTTTCTTCTTGCCGCGAGCATCGAGTTTCTGCTGGCGCTCCATCGACTCACGTTCAACCTCTTTTGCTTTGCGAAGTGCTTTCGTTTTACTCTTTAGCTCCTGCGTCAATGCATTATTCTCAATTTGCTTTTGCTCGGTATAAAAATCATAATTACCGCCATATACAGTTATGCCATGCTTATTCATTTCATATACCACAGGCAACAGATTAAGCAATACACGGTCGTGACTAACCACCATCAGTGCATGACTGGCAGATGCTATATAATCATATAAGATTCGCCTGCTATATATATCCAGGTGATTGCTCGGCTCATCGAGTAAAACCATTTCGGGTTGATGAATTATGATACCGGCCAGAAAAACTTTAGTCTTTTGTCCGCCACTAAGTGATGACATGGATTGGTTCAGGTCGAGTCCGGCCAGACTCCAATGCACAAGTGCTTCCTGGCATCGTTCTTCTATCGACCAGTCGTTATCAAGCAATGCCAGGTTGATATCTGTAACTTCACCACGCAGGATTTCGTGCAGGGCATGAAGTTTAGACTCAATCCGCAACGCCTGGGCTATACTATATGAATTAAACTGGCCAAAAAGCTGTGGTATATAGTATGGTTTCGTTTCTGATTTTACAAAACCTTCAGAAGGCAGCAGCTCCCCTGACAATATTTTTAACAGCGTAGATTTGCCAACACCATTATTGCCGATTAGCGCAATCTTTTCGTGTTTGTTGATATTAATATTTATGTCCGTGAACAATACATCCTTGTTCGGATGTACATACGTAACACCTTGAAGCGTAAGCATAAATTTCTTTCGTTAGAATGTAAACAAATACAAGCCTTTGAACCGGCCTGCTTTTATTCGAATGGAATCTGAAAGAAATTAAATCCTACACGTGGTGACGTTTTGATTTGAATGATGCAAAAGTAACAAACTTTTGTTTTAGTAAAAAAGGTCGCCTGTTACTGCATCGTGTGGCTATTAACGCTGGCATTGAAAAATAGTTCGGCCACACTCCTCAAATATTGCAGAAGGATCGCTACATCACACAAGCAAACTTGCCTTTATAGCCGATTCACTGCTAAATATCACACACGCTGTAATGCAATACTTCGCGGCATAATGTTTTCGCCCAGATGCATACTCTGAAAGTATCAGAAGACATATTCCATTTAAAAATAAATTATCATGAAATACGAACGCTATCAAACATGCATCGATGCATGCCTCGAATGTGCAACAGAATGCGAACACTGTGCAACTTCTTGTCTCAACGAAAATGAAGTGACGATGTTAACAAGATGTATTCAGCTTAATCGTGAGTGTGCTGCAGCGTGCTACGCAAGCGCGCGACTGATGAGCATGGGAGGCGAACATGCCTTACTATTCTGCCATGCCTGTGCTGAGATATGTGAAGTGTGTGCAGAGGAATGTGAGACGCATGCTGCGCATGGCATGAAGCATTGCCTTGCTTGCGCTGAAGCCTGCCGCCAATGCGCTGAAGAGTGCCGTGCCATTACAGGTGTAAACGCATAACCACTCGTTACAGACTGAAGCATGCTGGCAGACTATATATAGGTTAACCAAGTGGGTAGTACAACTTCGAAGTAACCGAAAGTACACTCTATTTTCGTGTTACGAGATCCTCTTTCGCAGCCCACATAGCAATGTCCTGCTTGCTCAGTGCAGCGGCCATCAGCTCCGGAAACTTATCCGGTGTGCAGGCAAAAACCGGTATACCTAAAGATGCCATATACTCGGCATTACCGTGATCGTACGATGGAGCACCTTCATCATTCAACGCCAACAACACTACTACCTGAACACCTGCTTCCGTTAATGTCTTGGCCCGCTTGCGCATCTCTATGTCACTGCCTCCTTCATATAGGTCGGTAATCAAAACCAGTACCGTATCTGCGGGGCGCTGTATAACTTGCTGACAATACGTTAACGCCAGATTGATATCCGTGCCTCCTCCGAGCTGAACACCGAACAGCAACTCAACCGGATCATCAAGTTCCTCTGTAAGATCAACAACACTTGTATCGAACACAACCATGCGCGTTTGAATGGCGGGTATAGATGCCATTACCGCGCCAAATATACCCGAGTATATAACCGATGTACCCATGGATCCGCTCTGGTCGATACACAACACTACATCTTTCAGCGAACGTCTGCGTTTACCATAACCGATGCGCGTTTCCGGTATAATTGTCTTATACTCGGGTTGATAGTGCTTCAGGTTCTTCAGTATAGTTGTATGCCAATTGATCTCGTTGTGTCTCGGACGTCTGTTGCGTGTTGAGCGGTTAAGACTTCCTGCTATAGCTTGCTGCGTAGGCTGTGCCAGCTTTTTCATCAGGTCTTCCACCACGCGTCTTACTACTTGTCGTGCGGTATCTTTCGTCTTGGATGGTATCACACGGCTTAATGACATGAGTGTTGCTACCAAGTGTACATCCGGTTCAACATTCTCCAGCATCTCTTTCTCCAGCAACATGGAAGTTAGGTTGAGTCGCTTCAACGCATCCTGCTGCATTACTTTCACAACGGTATTTGGAAAGTACGTTCGTATATCGCCCAGCCACCGGCTTACGTTTGGTGACGAAGGACCGAGACCTCCCTTTCGCTCCGCATCGTATAGTGCTTCAAGAGTTTTGTCGATCTGCAGATCAGTATCTCCGAGGGAGTAACCGGTTCCATCGTTCTGCTCGCCTCCAAGTATCATTCGCCATTTACGAAGATGTGCATCCATGAAATATACTTTATTGATCTGTTACTTTTTTATTTATACCCAGCAGTTGTGCTATCACCGGTATACCTTTCATGGCACGCGCTACGTCCGCTATATCTTCTGTGGATGTAATTGCGGTAGCCGTTGGATCCGTTATACCTTTCTTTGCCTTCTCTCCGATCTTTCTTCTTTCGGCATGTGAGAACTGTGAAAATGTTCTGCGCATCAACGGAAGTAACGCTATAAAATCAGCTTCATTCAAACTCATTACCCACTGATCTATCAACGTCCATAGCCGGTTGTCAATAATCAGAATGGTACCGCTGCCTTTCAGAAAACCCTCCAGCCATGAAGCGGCTTCCGATGTATTGGCAGTGCGTGATAACGCAAAGTGAAAACGATTGGCAAGTTCTTCTCCTTCTACAATCTTTGCATCGCAGAGTATACGCGTGCTATATCCGCTTACAATAGGTGCCGTGTTAGGATGATTGCAGATGGTATGCAACGTACTATACCATTCGTTACGTTGTTCCTGCTGATTCAGCAACACGATCGATTCATTAAGCTGGTATATATGTCCTGTCATTTCTGAACCGGCCTCTTCATCTATACCTACACATGTGGCGGGCAGACTCACAAAGACACGCGCAATCATGGAGTTGACAATACCCAACACCATCGTTTCATCGGTCTGGCGTACGTTACCATAGCGCGATACGGAAACCAGCGCAGGCAAAGCTTCGAGTAACTGAACAACATCATTGGTAGCGGCCGCCAGATTATTGATCTGTGTGATCAGCGCTTCTACCGCTTTGGGAAGATCTGAAGGTATAACTTTTTCGAGCAGCGCGCATACAGCACGTAAACCCGGTGCATCTTTTGCTTGCTCGGCTACATAATTAGCCGATGCTTCTTCCAGCGTATTTCCCCAATTTCCTTTTTCAATAATTCGAATGGAATACTCCGGCTCCCATTTCAGTTGCCATTGTTCTTTGAACGTTCCTTTACTGCGCACCTGCATGATGTGACCCCATGGCACATCAATCAATAACAGCCGATGCAGAAATATACTTCGCTGTAGTTGCGTGTCTTCACGAAGATCAAGCGTAAGTTCTTTGATGCCTGCCTCCGCCGGTAAACGCAAACGCTTTTGTGTCTTCTCTACGTCCTGCAGCAACGGAGGCTTTGGTACTTCATGCGGAACTTGTCCGATGGTATCGCTTACAATTAACTGCTCGCGTATTAACTGCAGCAATATTTCGTCACCGTTGCAGAGTACAGCAAGTGTTGCTTCGTTCAGTTCTTCGAGGCGTGCTTTGTGAAGATTTCGCAAGGCAGCAAGTGCTTCAGCAAGGCGTACAGCTTCTATGATATGGGCTGTTGAAGTGTCCATATCCTTCGAGCGAAACAGCCTGGCAACTTTTGCCATCCAGCGTGTACCATCATCGTTGGGGTAATGCCATACGTGCTCGTACCAGCCCGGAGACTTTATACCCGCGCCATAACCGCTCGCATATGTAAGGCGATTATAGGTCCACGGTATCCAGGTCGTTTCTACTTTTACTTTCGGAAGTCCTTTCAGAAGATCATTGTCATCCTTTTGCTTTGGCATATTTACCAATGCCGGTGCGTGCCATGCGCCACAAATGACAACTATATTCTGATAGCCATCCTTCTCTGCCTGCCGTATGGTTTTGCGCATATAGGCTTCGCGGAGTTTTTCTATATAGTCATCTTTCTCCGGCAATTCAGCACGAAGTGTTTGCATAGCCTCGTGTACGGCATCAAATATACCCTCGTCATTCCGGCGATGCTCAAACATATACTCCCACCAGCGCTCACCATCATCAAAGCCGGCCGCTTCTGCCAGGTGGCGAAGCGGATCGCGATATACTTCTGTCGTAACTTCAGCATGACGAAGTACATTGCTAGATATAGTATCTTCCGCAGGCTTTTCTTTCTTGTCGAGTGCGAAGCTGTGCATTAACGGAAGGTCCATGAAGCGGACGGGTATATTTTCGCGCGCTCCAAAATATATAGCCTGCCACTCCGGTGAAAACTCGGCGAATGGATAGAAAACGGCTCGGTGTGGCTGATCCGGTATATAGGCCAGTATCGCTATAGGAGGTTTGAAACCGCTATGAGCAGACCAGCGCAATAACTCATCACCTTCCGGTGGACCTTCCACCAGTATTATATCCGGCCGCGTCTTCTCCAGAAATGCTTTTACATTCCTGGCCGAACCCGGACCATGATGTCGTATGCCCAGAACATGAACACTCATATACCCAAGTCGCGACAAGCTCTGTATATATCTTTCCACTCATCGCGCGGCTTCACAACAGTCTCCAGGTATTCCTGCCACACAATTTTATCCTGCACCGGATCTTTCACTACAGCGCCAATGATACCCGCAGCAAGATCTGCCGCTTTCAAAGAGCCATCACCAAAATATGCAGCCATAGCCATACCGTTGTTCACCACCGATATAGCTTCAGCGGTGCTGAGAGTGCCCGATGGAACTTTGATCTTTGTTTTTCCATCCAGTGTTACACCGGAACGAAGCTCTCTGAAAATTGTAACGATGCGCTTGATCTCGGCTACAGCCGGTGGCTCTGCCGGAAGCTCCATAATTTTCTCGAAGCTTTGTACACGTCTGCGAACGATATCAATTTCTTCGTCCATGTTATCAGGCAAGGGAAGGATCACGGTATTGAATCTTCGCTTCAATGCACCTGATAATTCGTTTACACCTTTGTCACGATTGTTTGCAGTAGCAATTACATTGAAACCTTTCACCGCTTGTACTTCACTGTTCAACTCCGGTATAGGTAAAGTTTTTTCTGAAAGGATTGTGATCAGTGTATCCTGCACATCCGATCCTATACGGGTAAGTTCTTCAATGCGGGCAATTTTACCATCGCGCATCGCCTGCATCACAGGTGTTTCCACCAATGCTTTTTCAGAAGGACCTTCAGCCAGCAAGCGTGCATAGTTCCATCCATAGCGTATTGCTTCTTCACCGGTTCCGGCTGTACCCTGTACAATTAATGTAGAGTTACCAGATATAGCGGCCGCGAGATGTTCCGACACCCACGATTTTGCGGTACCCGGTAAACCATATAGCAGCAAAGCGCGATCGGTTGTCAGCGTAGCAACAGCAATCTCGATGAGCCTGCGATTGCCTATGTATTTCGGAGTTACTTCAAAACCGTTTTTGAGCTTGCCACCTAAAATATAGGTCACTACAGCCTGCGGTGATAAAATCCAGTTAGGCGGGCGTTTTTCAGTGTCTGCTTTTTTCAGTTCTTCCAGTTCATTGGCAAATAACTGTTCAGCGTGTTGTCTTAATAATGTACTCATGCGTTAAAGGATTGCAGGGTTTGTAGTTTAATCGTTAGTAACCTGGCGAGCTCATCGCTCTGGTTCTTCCAGTATACCTTTTTATTTTCATCGTTCGGAATAAAAGAATCGAGTATATCCAATATGCCTACCGGGATCAATGCGATTACCGGACGGTAGAATGTGCGATTATAGGAATATACTTCATGCGCAGTTTGTGCCAATATAGCCTTCGCTAATTCCATGCTCCACTCAACATCGCTGTTAGCCATAACGCCTATTATCTGTTGAGGATTCTCCTTCAGAAATTTCAATGCGTAACGATCGCGATCTGCTGTAGGCAATGCACCGATCAGCGAAACCACAGCGCTTCCAATAATATCCCGATCGGCCTTGTCCAATATATACTTCATCCACTCCTGATCTTTGAATCGAATGGCGGCCATCGCTATAGCAGGCAGATAAAAGGCTGTATTCTTTTCTTTCTGAATCAACTCTATAATTTCTGGTGTTGAGAGAGAAAGATGCTGGTTCCAGAACGATGGTGGCACAGACGATATAAGCTGCATTAGAATATACTTATTGTCTGATACATTTTTATCACTGCTTAGTTTTTCAATACCGGTTTTAAAAACTGCATCCGGAACAGCTACCGATTCATCTACCTGGAGCGTAGTCTTGTTGATCATCCCGAGTAGCACTTTGCCGGTCTTGATACTTACAGCCTCCGAAAGTATATTTCTATAGTTCTGCACGATGGCAGACTCCGGTATCAATTTCAGCAATTCAAGAATCGCATTATTTACTTTTTGACCTTTCTCTTTTAAACTTTCCAGCCAGGGCAAATCGCTCTTTGATAAATTGATCTCAAGTATATTCAGGAACGATACTTTTTCATTGGCGCCTTCCGTTGCCCATGTCGATTCAAGTATATTTCGTCCTTCTTCCGGATTTGCTGTGCGAAGGTCACGCAGTATATCTCTTCGTTGCTCCGGTGTACCGGTGTCCCATACTGCCTTCGCATCTTCCGCCGGTAAACTAAAATCCCAGGGAGGATTCATTGCAGCCAGCCAGGCTCCGCGATTGCCGGTAACTTCTACAATCACCTTGCGTAATTCCTTTCTTCGCAGTGCTATATCCAGTAATGAAGGTATCATTTCCGGCAACACAACCTCCTGCCTGGACGCACAAGTCTGCAGCCATAAGTATAAAAGCTGTGGTAACTCTTCGTCCAGTATAATTTTCAGCATGTCGTTGGCCTGCGTTGAACAATATCGCTTTATTTCAACTGCAGCTTCGACAGGCTTAATCGCGTTGAAATCCAACGGACTTGCTCCGCCTTGTCTGAATTGATATACCAGTGATGTGAACCGGAGAAAATCTTCTTCGTTATTACCAGATGCCACGAGATCATACTCCTGCACAATTGAATCAGGAATATCCGTTACATGAAGTAATGCTTTCTCACTTCCAAGCAATGCTTTATTAACTATATCTTCCCACGATCTCATGACAGCAGTATATATTGATTATCTACCCATACACCCAACGGCTCGAAACTATGCTCGCGACCCAGTGCAAATAAACGCACCGGTTTGCCTCCGCTTACCGACATCAGTTTCCACAGTTGCGCAAAATTATGACTGATGGTTACGCCATTACCTTGTTCATCTTTCAAAATCCATTGATTGGCCACTTTATAGGGAATAACATTTTCAACGACAACAGGTGTAGTATATATCCACGGATTTAGAGCATACGCTTCTGCTGTTGATGCCAGCGCATCACTCCAGTCGCGAAAACCGTGAATATCAGAGTTTGTCGTAACGCTATACTGTTGCTTGATAAGCGCACGCTGCGGATTTACACCTTTATAGTATACCACTTCAGCATCGATGCATGACCCCGGCAAAAGATTTATAGCGGGCAGTTGTCCTTTAACATAAAACTGAAGGATGAGCGCGTATTTTTTTGAGCGTACTCCATATAACCAGTTACGCTCGGTGGTGAGATTGTCTTCTTTATCGATCCGCTTCGCCAGCACAAACCATTCATCGCGAATGCCCGCTTCATTCTTTAGTTCGTCCTGATTTTGCGTAAAGCCAATCAGCGATTTCAACTCTTCCTGTAATTCAACCGACAAAGAATCGATCCGGGTAAACCCTTCGAGTACAAGATATATTCGAACCAACTGATCGAGGAACGATGTCTGCCATCCATCCTGATAAAACGATGTATCACGAAGCGAACGCACCATCGCTGCCAGCCCGGTAGCCTGTGCATCAACCATGCGTCTCGCCATTGTCTCAAAGTACGATGGATCTTTACCGGGTATATTTACCAGTCCGTTGCGTATAATGTCGCCAATCCACAATCGCAGGTCTGCCATACCATCTTCCACCCGTTTCATCCGATTCTCCTGCCGCTTGGCTTGCGCTACAGGATCTGCTTTCTTCTCTTTTTCCTTCTCCTGCTTTTCAGTTTTCTTTTCTTCGCGTTCATTTCGTTTATCCAGCCACCCCGTTACCCAGTCAGGCTCGACAGCCTGGTTAAATAATTTTTTATCACGCGCATATAGCAGCAGCAATCCAAGGCCATGCTTGCACGGAAACTTGCGACTGGGACAAGAGCATTTAAAAGCAATATTGCTGAGATCGATTTGCGTTTGGTACGGAAGTTTTCCGCTTCCCTGGCATTCGCCCCACAATGCGCGATCACTCCATTCACGCTTTCCCCACTTGGAAGGATTGGCTAATTCTTTTCCTGACTTTTTTGAGGAATCATCAGGAGCCATCGCCAGAATTTGTTCTTCAGAGAAATTCATTTGCAATAAACAGGTCGGTCTGGCAAGTATACTTAAAAAATGTATTTGGTCATGACGGATAAAGGCTGATTTCCCTCATTATTGTGAATCAATTTTACTATGGAATAAAGTCCTGTCTCTAAAACCAATAACCAAAAAATCAGCAAAGGCTATCCAAAATATAATATGGCTTGCCAGGAATAGAGGACTGGCAGCATCATCCGAAATTAGTCTAAAATCGCTAACCGACACAGGCAGAAAAAAGAAAATCACCGCCAGCCACTTCATTATACTTAAATGATCTTTTGATTTCTTACGAATAAAATACAAAGTATATGCCGCGGGTATAACTAAATATGGTAAAGCCATCAATTGATCCGCACCGTTCAAATGCAACACTTTTAACAAGACGCCCAGCAAGAGGACAAAGAGTGAAGCTGTAAAAAATTTATAAAAAACTGATTTCTTAAACGTTCCGTTAATCAGCATTATAATCAGACCTATAATTTCGGCTATAGTTATCGGTACTTCTGTCTCAAAGGGAAGAGTAGGTAATAATAAACTGATAGCTGCTGACAATAATAACAAACAACGATAGCCAGAAGAAGTCGATTCATAATGAAAGATATGCACGCTAAAGATAAGACTTTCAATCTTTGATGATACCTAAATAAAAAGCCTGCTCGTCAAAAGACTTGCAGGCTCTCGAAAACAGTATTCGCAGATGTTTAACTTAAAACCTGAAAACCACCCCAGGGTTTATTGCGAAATACTTACCACTCCCACATCTGTTACCGAACCAATGGAAACTGTAACACCTGTTTTTTCTGTTGATGCGTAACCTGTTTTTGGACTGAACTTCACTGTATAAGTACCAGCGTCTACAGCACGCAGTAAAAATTTCCCGGTTGCATCGGTATAGGCGGTTGCAACAGTATCGCCACTCGCACTAACGGCAAACACAGCAGGCGTTGCATCCAGTGGAGTAACCGTACCTTTAATAGCACCACTCGTTGCTTCGCTCAACGTGCGTATTACCGGTTTGAGACTATAGCTCCCGTTACCTTCATTTACAATAGAGCGTGCGGCATCAAAATCAAGCGTCATGCGATACGTTACACCCTCTACCAGGTCAGCCTGAACATTAAGTTTCAGACCTGACATTTGTGCACTCGGGGTTGCAAGGGGTTTAGTTACACCATCAATCTTTACACTGTTGTTGTCACCCAGAACCAACCGGATCTGCGATACACGGCCTGCCGGTAATTCAATGGAACCCAACAGCGTATCGAGACCGTTGGTAAGCTCGAGCACGTTATATATACCAGGCTTAATGTCCAACGTCTGCCAACCCGAATTTTGCTCACCAGATGAAGCATGAATTTCCACTTCCTGAATGTCAATATTCACTTCTTCATAGTCACCAGGGGCATCGGTTAACCGGATCTCCAGCTTAGCGTTGGAGTCATCGTTACTGCATGCAGTTGCCAGAGCGGCCACAAAAAACAAATACATTAATTTTTTCATATTCATCGATTTAATGGTTCAGTACTAAGCGCCAATTCTGCGCTTCACCCTTATAGCACGGAAATGGCACCTTGCCCCCAAGTAACTCAACGGCTGTTTGCTTTCGTTTATCGCTACAAAAAGCGAATTAGAGCGAGATGCGATATTTGGACATCAAATAGCATCTGCGCTGCCTCATATTTTCGAGTTGTCTCGTGGGGGTTTCAGAAATCTGAATTGTCATTACTCCACAATGCATTCTAAGAATTATGCGGGAACAAAGGAGTCATATATACTTTAGATCAAGTCTCATCCAAAACTATCAACGCTTTGTTTGGATTTCGTTTTGCTTTTTATGTTGCTCGTGCAATGACGATGGTCTTACTTCTATATCCAACAATACGGAAGTATATACCAGGCTTTCAGAATATACTATCTTCGAGGGAAATCTGTCTGACCTGGAACCAACGGACGATTTCAAAATATATGAACTCAGCACAGAGTTATTTTCTGACTATGCCGAGAAGCAGCGTCTTATAAAAATTCCGGAGGGACATACGTTGACTTCGCGCAACGATGGCCTGCCAGATTTTCCTGATGGAACTATCCTCGTCAAGACATTCTACTACTTCAATGATAGTCGCGATCACTCCAAAGGAAAAAAGATTATTGAGACGCGCTTACTGATAAAAGAAGCTTCACGCTGGAATGTAGCGGCCTATATCTGGAACGAAGACCAAACCGAAGCATTTCTGGTTACCACAGGATTGCAGAAAACTGTTAACTGGATTGATACGAAAGGCAAGGGAAAAGTTATAGCATATCATATTCCCTCCAATCGCGAATGTTCATCTTGTCATTATACCAACGGCAGCATTGCACCACTCGGTCCTAAAGTTCGAAACCTGAACAAGGAAGTCTTGCGAAACGATGCAACGATCAACCAACTGACGCATCTCTATAATGAAGGTGTACTAAACGAAGTTGACCCGGCTTCAGTCTCAGCGTTGCCTGCATGGCAAGATGCCAATAAGTATACATTGGCACAACGTGCGCGGGCCTACCTCGACATAAACTGCGCACACTGTCATAATCCAGCGGGAATGGCGGCCGACCAGGGATTCAACCTGAATTATGAAACAGATTTAGGTGACTCGAATATACCTGACAACACGAGTCAACTTGTTGAAAAAATGGAAACGCTGGAGATGCCGTTTATCGGAACGACATTGGTACACAATGAAGGACTTGAATTAGTGAAAGCCTATATGAAGACGCTATAATATATACTCCATGCGACATTGGTTATTTACACTGCTGATATTATTTACCGTTAAAGCGCACGGTCAGGAAAAATCGAAAGGGTTTACGGCTGTAGGTCTTGTTGGTTCATTAGACTATACCAATCGCACGCTCGATTACAGCTCATCCAACGAATGGATTTCCAAAGCACGCGATGCCAACGAAACGGGAAACACAGGATTTACGGTATACTCGCAGGTGCAATATAAATTCAACGAGCGACTTCGCATTGAAGGAGGTGTTGGGTATAGCAACAGAAGCTATAAAACAAAATTTGAAGATCTTCATTGGACCTCCGATGATCCGGGCTTGCCTGTAAAAAGCAGAACGATTCACCGTTTTAAATATATAACGCTTCCACTCAACATCAATTATAGTATATACACACGAAACAGACTCAGTGTTTACATAACAGCAGGTATCGCTACAAATATCTTTCTGGCAAGACGAACCAGAGTAGAATCACTACAAACTGATGGAGATGATGTTGGTTATGCATTCTCCAAACGTAGTGGCTATACTAAATTTACTGCAACGGTGAGAGGTGGAGCAGGCATTGAGTACAAATTGATGAAACGTTTTGCGCTTCGCGTTGAGCCAAACTACCAACGAACAATCCGCCCCATTACTTCAGACGATGATGCCAAAGAGTATATCTATGCTTTTGGTTTAGCTACCGGTATGTTTTATTCTTTCTAGAGATACAGTGCGTACAACGTATGGCCTATGCACATTTACGAGTGTACGAACCAACGAAACTGCACGTCTGAACAAGCAAAACATTTTGTCGCAAACCGCCTCCCTTAATGTCGTTTTTCCCCAACCTTGTGCCGGGTTATTGTACTATGTTTGTATTGTTAAACGAACACAACAATAGTAAACCCTAAAACAACTTATATTATGGAAACAACAACTAAAGCTGCCATCACCGTTGAAGCAACGATTAAAGCTCCTGTAGAAAAAGTATGGACGATGTGGTCAGAACCCAATCATATTATGCAGTGGTGCCAGGCTTCTGAAGATTGGCACGCTCCGTATGCAGACAACGATCTGCGTACAGATGGTAAATTTAAAACAACAATGGCCGCGAAAGATGGCAGCTTCAGTTTCGACTTTGAAGGTGTATATAGCAACGTACAGACTCATAAACTAATAGAGTACGCCATGGCTGACGGAAGAAAAGTAAAAATCACTTTTTCTTCAAATGGCAATGAGACAAAAGTATCAGAGACATTCGATCCGGAAGATACCAACCCGATTGAAATGCAACGTGGCGGCTGGCAGGCTATTCTTGATAACTTCAAGACTTACGTTGAGACTAACGTATAATTCTGCCATCTGTAAATTTTTTCAATGACTGTTTCGAAGAAAAATCTTCGCGTCTGTAAAAACGGACATCAATATTATAAAAGCAGTGATTGCCCAACCTGCCCGGTTTGCGAAGAACAACGCAAACCGGTAGCAGGTTTTCCTGCGTTACTCGCTGCACCTGCCAGACGCGCATTGGAAAATGCAGGTATTAAAACGCTCCGACAACTTGCACAAAAAAGTGAGGCGGATATACTAAAGCTGCATGGAATGGGACCATCCTCTATACCCAAGCTGCGCGCGGCTCTGCAGGCTGAAGGACTTTCGTTTGGCAATAAATAATATTTGGCAGAAAGCTATATACTATATTTCCTTCTCGTAGAGTTTGAGTCCGCGTTGCAATCGGTTAATTGATTTAGCCATGCGGTCAATCTTTGTCTCTTCTTTTTTCGCAGAGTATATATACTCAATGTAGAACTTCTGCTCGCTTTCAGAAAGCGAATTGAAATAACGCAGTGCCTGCGGTTCATCGCGCAAACAAAGCAGCATTTCTTCAGGCACCTCCAGGGGTTCGTTATCCGGATAAAGAATAATATGTACTTTATCGCCAACGTCTTTCTTGATCTTCTTTCTGATTTCAGCTTTTACCGGCAAAAATAATTTACCATTGCCCATTGGCATCAGGTGGTACTTTCGTATTTCGTAGCCATCAATCGTACCGCGTACTTTCACCCAACCGAAATGAGCATGTTTATCCTGCGGAATTTCCGGTATGCGTGCAAATGTCCAACCGCCCTTGCCGTCAAATCTTTCGAGTATATATTTTTTGTTGATGAGCGGTTTCATGAATAATCAAAAATACAAATATATCCATTGCCATGGCGATTAATCCAGGCAATGGATATTGATAGTGGCGAGAAAAATTACCGGCTAACCTTTGGGCATTTTTGCCATGTCCATATATAGTACATTCCAGCGATGACCATCGGGATCAGAAAATCCGAATGCATACATCCATCCCTGACTTTCTCCGGGTTGTGCAAAAACTTTTCCTCCGGCTGCAGTTACTTTTCCGGCCAGCTCATCTACTTCCTGCCGACTTTCCGCATCAAACGAAAGTAAAACTTCTGTGCTTCTACTGGTGTCGGCAATTGCATGGTTAGTGAATTTTTGAAAGAGTGATTCTTCAAAAAGCATCATTACTATGTTCTTGCTGCCAATCAGGAAACTCGCAGAGCTATCGGAAGCCGGAGCATTTTTGTTAACGGCAAATCCGATCGCTGTAAAAAATTCTTTTGATCTTTTTATGTCTTTAACCGGAAGATTGATCCACAGTTCTTTTGTCATCGCATTTAAAGTTTTGAAGTTACTTTGATCTATACTATATATTAGTTTTCAAGCAGTGCATCAAGTCGTTCAAAACCTTCACGCACACCGTGCTCCATTCCTGACTGAACCATGCCGTCACGATCGGTTACAGATCTGAATACAGATTGCATCGTTACCCGTGTTCGGTTACCTGGCAATGCTTCGAACAAAGCTATATCCAGGCTAACGTGACCGCGCTCGGGTAATCCCTCAAACTCAAAAGTCTGGATGATGCGTTCCGGAGCATGCACTTCATGTACAGCACCATTAAATGCATATTTACCATTGGCGTCAGAATGTGTATACCGGTATGAGCCACCTGTACGGATATCATACTTCTCAATTTCCATCTTAAGACCATTTGGACCGAGCCACTGTGAAACCAGTTTAGGATCGGTAAATGCTTTGAATACATTTTCGCGTGGCGCATCAAATTCGCGATAGATGAACAGCTCTTGTTTGCCTGGCTCGGCAACTACCTTGAGTGCATTTTTAGTTGTTGTCATTTTTTTGTTTTTTTAGTTGGTTTCATTTTTCGTAACACGATGTCAAGTTTATCGAAGTGATGTTCCCATCGTTTATGAAATGGCTTCAGCCAGTCCGATACTACTTCGAGCTTCTGCGGTTGCAACTCGCAATACCGTTCACGTCCCTGTTCGCGAATAATGATGAGGCCACACTCCGCAAGTATCTTGATGTGTTGAGATATAGCGGGTCGGCTTACATCAAATTGTTCTGCTATAGCATTCAGGTTTAGCGATTGGCGTGCGATCAGATTCAGAATGTCTCTGCGTGTCGGATCGGCTATTGCCTGGAATACATCTCTTCGTGCCTGGATCGTCATATATAGGTAAGTGTTTGCTTACGGATAAATGCGTAAGCGTTTACTTACACTACAAACATACGGCAATCAGACAGGCGACTGTGAGGGCTCAAGGCGACAGAATGCAGGTTATTTGCGACAAAAAAAGACGTCACTACATCTCCGAGGCATGCCGGGCTCCAAGACAGAAAATCAACTATATAGTATAGTAATTATAGCGATGATGTGTGAAGAAAGTACTAATTGATCACGATGTTATATTTATATAGCAGGCCAACAACATCCGGTAACGAAAACTTTGCTTTCGCTAAATGATTCAGTTCCGGATCAATTCTATAGTTATAGGCTGTCCTGAAATCCGCACCATCCAGTTTTGTATTTTCAAATGTGGCACCTTGCAGATCGCAATGATCGAAGCTCGCGTTAACGAGTTCTGCTTCTATTAGTTCAACATCGTGAAGTTTACATGCTTTAAACAACGTACTCTTGATCTTGAGTTTATAGAACGATGAAAAATTGAGTATACATTCTTCAAACGAAAACGACAAAAGCATTTTATGACATTCATCGAAGCGCAGCCCCATAAGCTTGCAATTCCTGAAGCGAATATCGCGGAACGAAGTATTGCGTAGTTTTGCCATGCTTAGATCACATGCCTCGAAGCGGCATTCCGAAAAAAGTATCTCCGATAAATCTGATCCCGAAAACAGGCAATTTCGAAAAGTACAGTTGTCGTACTCTGCTTTCTTCAGACCGGTTTCTGTAAAATCAGTTCCGTCAAACGTTTCGTTTTCAATGGTGGGACGAATCATGGAATAATATATATAGTTTGGGTTTTGTAAGCGATGCTGCCAAATATAAAGCAGTAACCGTTTGTAATGAATAACCCGGGTTGAGAAAAAAGAGGATTTATTGCACACAAAAGTAGCCGCTGCAATACCCCGACAGACTTCTGTTTTCGGAAATTGAAATTACTTAGATATTAAGTAAAATGCCTTTATATTCGAGGCCTTTAACATTTACATAACTCATTACTTTACCTAAATCCTGCTTAATGAATATTAAGGGCCGTCTTATCGTGATGAACTTCATGGAGTTCTTCGTTTGGGGTGCGTGGTTGATCTCTATGGGAGGTTACATGATCGTTACATTGAAATTTGAGGGTTCGCAAGTTGGAGATGTCTATGCCACGATGGGCCTTGCTTCTTGCTTTACACCGTTTATAGCTGGGTTTATTGCAGACCGTTGGATAAATGCCGAGCGCCTTCTTGGTATTTGTCACATACTGGGTGCCTTTACATTATTCTATGCTGCACAAATTACTGACTATGAATCTTTGTTCAATGTCATGCTGGTGAACTCGATGTTCTACATGCCAACCATCGCTCTTAATAATTCCGTATCGTATGCTGTTCTGGAACAAAACAAAATTGATGTTGTAAAATATTTTCCTCCCATTCGCGTGTGGGGTACAGTTGGTTTTGTTGTTGCCATGTGGGTAATAGACTTTGGCAAATGGTCGCTGAGTCCCATGCAGTTGTATGTGAGCTCTGCCGCAGGGCTGGTGTTAGGGCTTTATGCTTTTACATTACCAGCGTGTCCTCCGGCAAGGGTAAAGAAAGCAACGTCATTTTTATCAGATGCCGCAAAAATACTTACGAGGCCGCGGCTTGTTGTGTTTTTCATTTTCGCTATGTTTCTCGGAGCAGCATTGCAGGTGACCAATACATTCGGAGAAGTTTTTATCCATTCATTCGCTGATGATTACCCTGATTCTTTCGCGGTGCGTCACCCGAGTATACTTATGTCTATTTCACAAATCTCAGAAACTTTATTTATCCTCACAATTCCATTTTTCCTGCAGCGGTTTGGCATTAAGAAAGTAATGCTGATGAGCATTATTGCGTGGGTATTGCGTTTCGGATTATTTGGAATAGGAAATCCTGGTGATGGATTTATACTGCTGATTCTTTCTATGATTATTTACGGCATGGCATTCGACTTCTTTAATATATCCGGATCATTGTTTGTGCGCAATGAAACCGATGAATCAATAGTTTCGAGTGCCCAAGGTCTATTTATGTTTATGACGAACGGACTTGGTGCTGTGATGGGAGGACGACTTAGCGGTAGGGTTGTTGATTACTTTACAGTGGAAGGCGTGCGCGACTGGCAGAGTATATGGTTTGTTTTTGCCGGCTATACATTAGTGTTAGGTATTCTCTTCCCGTTCATATTTAAATACAAGCACAATTCCGCTAATGAGATTACGGATAGGGCGAGAGTTGCGTAGACCAATGACATTCTATAATGCAGAAGCCGGCTAACCTGCCGGCTTTTTTGTTTCTACTGATTTATGATTCAGTTGTTGCGGACAACCACCGCTTTACTATTTTCGTCAGCACAGCTTTTTTGCCAGCCACTTCTTCTATAGTTTGAATTTTTACTACCGCCCTATCGTGCGCGAGCCATTCAAGCATACCGGTGGTGTCTTCAAATAACGGTTCTTTACTCTTGCCGTCTTTTACTTTTGCTCCGCGATGGAAGATTAATAGTATACGATCGTTTTTGCTCAGGTTGAATGTGATACGGTCGTCACCATTGAAACAGAAGCTGGGTGCATTCCATTTGATGTGCTCGGTAATTCTCTTATCTGCGCTGAGTATTATTTCCCGAATTTCCTCCACCGCTTTTTTCAAAGGGTGTTTGCTGGTCTGTATAAATTCTTTCACCTGTTCTGTGCCCGATGGTGCCGGAGCTTTTCTGCGAGGGGTCGTTGTTTTTGCCATGATTATCTAAATATAGCGCAAGCACTGAAATTTCTGCTAACCGCTTATACTTTTGCCTACAGCTTCATTTCTTCGCTTTCTTTCTGCCAGCAAGTCTATATATACATTAAAGGCGTGTTTCATTACGGATTCATCTTCGGGCTCGATCTGTTGGCTATACTTCTCCAGCAGGTTGAAGTAAAAGTCATAAGTTTCGTTCTCTTCATCGGTGAAGCCGGTATAGGCCAGCACGATCGTGCTGAAGTCAGGTTGAAAGTAGCTGTCGTCCAGACCGATTTCGCGAAGACCGTTAAAGAATCTTCGGCTCTTCAGTTCTTCCTTCAAAAGGTATAGAATAAGATCCTTCTGGGCTGGTAGCTTCACCAACGGGTATTGTAGGGATTTCAGTTTCATATATGTTGAATGTTAAATGAAAAATCTATGCCGTTATATATTTAACTCAATTTTAATCCATTTTAAATTAATAATAAAACAATTTGGAATATTAATAGTCCATTTCGGACAATAAAAGCACTCAAACCATTCATTTCGAGCGATTTATATTTGCCACAGATCATCTTTCGATATGGCTAAAAAAACAAAGAAGGCTTACAATAGAGTAAAATCAATTCTGGCAGATGAGGGTAAGTCAAATAAAGAATTAGCTGAAATGCTTAAAGTATCCGAGCAAACTGTTTCAAGATGGTGTACGAATTCAAGACAGCCAACAATTGAGATGTTGTATGAAATAGCCAAAGTATTGAAAAGAGATGTTAGAGATTTTTTAGTACCTCAAAAGTAAGGCATCAGGTATTTTAGCACTCCCAAATTACGACACATGCACGAAGCGCTACGACTATATATCAATAGATATACCTCTTCTGAAATCTCTGATACTGACTTTGAGAAGGTTAAGGAAGCGTTCACACCGAGGCACTATCTCAAGCGACAGTTCTTTTTGCAGGCAGGGGATGTGTGCCGGTATACGGCCTTCATTGTAAAGGGTGCCATGCGGCAGTACTCTGTCATTAACGGTGTGGAGAATATTGTGTCGCTGGGTATTGAAAACTGGTGGATGTCTGACCGTGAAAGTTATTCTATGTTGACACCGTCACAGTTCAACATTGATGCTGTTGAGGATTGTGATGTGCTGGTGGTAGGCTATGAAAAAATGCTGCCCCTTGCAGAGTCTATACCGCTCATCGCGCGCATGATAACGATGATGGATCAACGCCACTCCATCGCCATGCAAAAACGAATTCACAATGCCATCAGCATGACGGCCGAAGATCGCTTCCTTGATCTTATGAAAACCAATCCCATATTTCTTCAACGCTTCCCGCAGAATATGATTGCGTCTTATTTGGGTATAACACCTGAGTCGCTCAGTCGCATCCGGAAGAAGCTGGCTACTAAATAATTTGTTTCCCGTCCCGATAACTACCGGGACGGATTAACGCAGAATAAATACATAAACAAAAAACACAAACCAACGGCCTCACTTCCATCTATACCTATAGATAAAATCGCAGCCACACCCAACATAAACACATAAACACGTCTCTTAACAAATGTCAATCGTGCTTCTTACCAATTGATATTTAATGCGTGTGGCTTCCTGTTGATGTTTGTATCATGAAAACAACACAACAACGATCTGTTAAAGGAAGCTATAGTGGCATGAATTCGAAAGTGGGAGACTTTTTGGTGAACCGTTTACTTCCCGGTTCAACCGTTCATGCTGTCGGTCCGTTTGTATTTCTGGATCATCTCTACCCTACTGAACAAAAAGCAAAAACACCAACGTTGCCTTCCGGACAGTTTGCGCATCCGCACCGGGGCATTGCTACATTCTCCTATATATTCAGTGGCGCACTGGAACATTTTGATAGTCACGGTGGCCATGGTATAGTTGAAGCTGGTGGCGCACAGTGGATGAAAGCTGGTAATGGCGTTGTACATGATGAACACAACAGTCCGGAGTTTCAGCAAACAGGGGGTACACTTCACTCATTACAATTCTGGATCAATCTGCCTGCAAAAAATAAAGCCGAAGCCCCGGATTACCTGGCCTTACATCGCAGTGATATTCCGGAGATTGAGTTGCCTGATCATGCGGGTACCCTTCGCGTTGTAATTGGTAACATCGGAGAAAAGCAGTCGCCTGTGCAGACCTATAGCGCGCAATTTTTATATCACGTTATTCTTCAACCAAAATCAAAATTTACACTTGCTGTTCCTGCAGAACAAGAAGCAGCAGCATTCATTCCGTTGAGGGAAGCAACAATCAATGGAAGCGATTTCGGCAATAGTGAATTAGTATACTTCCGAACAGAAGAAGGCGAAATAGAACTCTATAACAAGAGTACATCCGCAATAGATATTATACTCTTTGGAGGCGAACGGTATGCAGAGCCGATTGTTGCTGAAGGTCCGTTTGTTATGAATAGTCGCAATGAAATCGCCCAGGCTTACAAAGATTTCTTTGATGGTAAATATGGTGAAATCGACTATGAACAATTAAGCGGTAAGGCGTAGGCACCTGCAGACTTAACAAATGTCAATCCGCTTTCTTATCCTTTATCATTTAGAAATAAGCGGGAGTAAGCCAATTTTGAATCATCAATAACAACACGAATTAAAAACATTCAAACAAGTAATTATTATGCAAACGACTAAATGGACAATCGATCCTGCGCACTCTGAAATTCAATTCAAAGTAAAGCACCTTGTTATCAGCACCGTTACCGGAAGCTTCACTCAATTTACAGCGACTATAGATGCTCCGGAAAATTTTGATACTGCGAAGATTGCTTTTGAAGCAGACATCAACTCGATCAACACAAACAATGAACAACGCGATGGACACTTGAAAGGTGCTGATTTCTTTGACGCTGAAAAATTTCCGAAGCTGTCATTCTCATCCGTAAACTTTACCAAGGATGGCGGCAGCTATACATTGGAAGGTGATCTTACTATAAAAGGTGTATCACGCAGAGTACAACTCGCTGTTGAGCACAATGGCGTAGCGAAAGATCCATGGGGTAATATAAGAGCCGGTTTTGAATTGGCTGGAAAAATCAGTCGCAAGGATTTTGGTTTGACATGGAATGCATTAACCGAAACCGGCGGAGCTGTAGTAAGTGACGAAGTAAAATTGATAGCGAGTATACAACTTCTGAAGCAGTAGTTTCCATCAGAGTATATATGAAACCGGATTTATAGGTGCAGGGCTATCAGTAAAGCCTTTATTTCGCATACGCTTAATCCGCAGAAATCATAATACGTTGCAACAACAAAGGATATATAGTTCCTTCGATTTACGAGGGAAGTATATATCCTTTTTAAATTTAACATCGAAAAAGAAATGGATTAACGCATAAAAGGTGCTAACTTAGAAACACCTGACCGGCTGCTCTGCGCAATAGATACTCAAAAATCACCCACTCTAAACTTTTACTGCTATGGAAAAGACCAGCTTCAAAACGGTAGTATTCATCACGGGCGCGTTCGTAAGTCATCATGGTTGGGACAACTGGAAGGTATATTTTGAACAAAAGGGTTATCGGGTAATTCTTCCATCATGGCCTGGCAAAGAAGCATCGGCAAGTGAATTACGAAATGAGACAGATTCAAAGATTGCTTCTGTACGATTGGCTGAAGTCATTGAGCATTACATCGGCATTGTGCAGGAACTGCCGGAGAAACCGATCCTGGTCGGTCATTCGTTGGGTGGACTTATCACACAGATACTATTGGAGCGGGGTTATGCTTCTGCCGGTATAGCGATTGACTCTGTTGCTCCGCAAGGTGTTATTCCTACGCAGCTTAGTTTCTATAAATCAACCTGGAAAGCATTGGGCTTTCTTACCTCCACGCGCAAGCCATACCTGATGTCATTCGAAGACTGGCAGTATGCCTTCACGAATGGTATGTCGCTGGACGAACAACGTGCCGCATATGAGGCATATACTATACCGGAATCTAAATTAGCGTTGCGCGATGGACTCACCAGTGTTGCTAAAGTTGATTTCAACAAAACAAGAGGACCATTGCTGTTAATTGCAGGCGAAGTAGATCATACTATACCGCCGGCTTTAAACATAGCGAACTATAATCGCTATAAACACAATGCTTCTATTACGGATTTTAAATTATTTGAAGGCCGCAATCATTTTATTTTCGGACAGACCGGATGGGAGGAAGTAGCAGAATATACCTTGAACTGGATTGAAACTGTTTACGAAGCCGTTCCGGAAGAGTTTGAAAATTTATTCACCTAGGCAATATACTAGTACAAGAACTATATATATAAGAAAAGGCCGCTCATATGCGGCCTTTCTTGTATCTATAAATGTCCGATAAATTAATCCTGAGTTTTACTCTTGAGCAGAACCAGTTGACCGTGGTGATAGCTCATGTGCGTAGTGCGACTGATGAGAACGTTGAGTTTATTTCGGTGAGGCTCTTTAGCGAAATCTTCCGGTGATACTGCTTCGTGGCGTGTAAGCCAGGCTTCCAGATCCAGTTTACTGTAATGTTGCTGTAAAAGATCATTTACTTCCTTCCAATACTTTTTTAATTCAGAAACGGGAGGAAAAGTATGACCTGCTTTATCAGGACTTTTTACGAAAATCTGTTCCAGTTCTTGCGGGTATAGCCTGGCACCAAAACCAAGCAGCGGCAACAGCGCATCGTGAACGGCAACCAAATGACCGAGTATATATATACCTGTATTTTTACCGGGAGCTATCTCTTTCTGAAGATCGCTCTCCGACAGACTTGCTACCAGGTCTGTTATTCTGGTTACCTGGGTTGTCCATGAATTAAGGAGAACTTTTACAGCCATGCCTTCGGCTGTCGGGTGGTTAAGAGTTTCCATTTTATAATATGTTTTGGGTTTCTTCCGGGGCAAACAGAAGCAAAGGCAAAAACTCGCTTTGCTATTCTGCATGAGTTTCATACAAAGATCAGCGAAGCATAGTTCCGTGTAATCAGAAAATTAATCGTGATATATCAACACGCAGAACACCAGGCGGCATTCTTACATCTCAGGAGATTATTTGTAAAAAAGATGTTACGGCTGAAGTTTTAGGCCAATCACTAGTATATCATCGGTTTGTTCACGGTCGCCTTTCCACTCTTCTATAGTTCTTTGCAGAATGTTCATCTGCTCAGCCATAGGCTGCTGATGAATGTCGAGTAAAAGTTTGTGTAACCGTTTTGACAGGAATTTTCCGTTTTCCTTTCCTCCAAACTGATCTTTATAGCCATCCGAGAACAGGTATACAACGGTAGGTCTATCTATTTTTACCGCGTGCTTTTTGAAAAAGAAAGCCTGTTTATTTTTAACACCACCTATAGAATGGACATCGCCTTTGATCTGAACAAGGTTTCCATCCTGAATATATACCAATGGATTTTTTGCTCCTGAGAATTCGAGTATTTGCTCCTGCTGCCTATATATACACAAGGCTACATCCATACCATCGTTGTTACCGGTAATTTCCTGGCGTAAGGCCGTGCGGATTTCATAATCCAGCGAGTCCAGAATTTTGTTGGTTTCGGTAATGCCGTGGTTTACCAGACCGTTCAATGCATTTATACCGATCATCGACATGAAGGCCCCAGGCACACCGTGTCCCGTGCAGTCAACTGCAGCAAATGCTATATCGGTATGTTTTTCATTTTTTACTTCTGATATCCAATAAAAGTCTCCACTTACTACATCACGCGGCTTAAAGAGTATAAATGAATTATCAAATATACCAGGATGCTGGTCGATCTTGGGCAGCATAGCTTCCTGAATTCGCTTGGCGTAGTTGATGCTGCTCTTGATATTTTTATTCTGCTGATCGATCTTTTCATTTGCTTTCAGTTTCTTCCGATAACTGCTGATTAATACTGCAATTAAAGCCAGCGAAAGCAAACTTCCCCCGATAATTGAATTACGTACCAGTGCCTCATGCTCTATACGCGACTCCTGTTCCTTGATGCGGATGCTTGCGAGTTCTTTGTCTTTTTGCAGGAGATCAATTTCCATTTCACGATTCTTGTTAATCATCTCCACTTCTTTCAACGAATCTGCTGTTGCCCGAAGTGAACTCTCCACCTGGCGGAGTGACTCATTGGTTTGCTGCAGTATCTTCGTTTGCTCCGAAAGTTTGGACTGTGCTGCACGTGTCTCATCTCCAGCCTTCGCGATGTTCTGCTGCAACTCTTTCATCTCGCGCTTCTTCTGCTCTTCGTTCTGCTGCGATTTTACCAGTAGATTATATTGCGCGAGGTATTCCGATGATTTCTTCTTGTTGCCTTGCCTGCTATAGTAGTCAGCCAACAACTGATATGCTTTTTGCTGAAGAACAATATCATTCTCGGTGAGTGCTGTCGATAACAATTCATCGCCATACTCAATTGATTTTTTATACTTCGCTCCCTGTGCGTAACTATCTGCTGTGCTGATAAGCGTTTGCTTTACCTTGTCACCATCTTTAAGTTGTCGTGCGATGGCTAATGCGCCTTCAAAATTCTCTTGAGCCTTGGAGTATTTTTTTAATTCTGTATTTGTAACACCGAGCTGATAGTATGCGGTAAACATCAGCGTTTGGTCGGCTGCTTTCTTTGCTTGTGTGAGCGAATGGGAAAAATAATCGGCAGCTTTACTCAGATCTTTTGACTCGGTATAGGTTTTAGCAACATCAATAGCATACTGCGCTGCCTTTTTATACTCTTTACTTTTGACGGCCTGATCGTATAGTTTAATATTCTCGGATAAGCGCGATGGCGACTGGCTGAGAACAACGTGAGACATCCCTAAAAGGAAGAAGATACCAATCCAAACAGACTTAGTACCTGCCGATAGTGAAAGCTTATTCTTCCACCATGAGAACTGATTATTGCCAGACATATAGATAAGCAAGTTTGCGAACTTCTTATGACTCTGCTCTATGTAACAGAACCAAAAACTTACATGGGCAAGGAGAGAAGCCACCCTATTATAATTGAAGAGCAAAAGGAACTGAACTGCTTTTGTTAAAGCATAGCGGGCAGGTAAGCGAGGATCGCTACACATAATCAGATATCACGTTTCGAATGGACGATTTGGGCTCCGTTTGCAAATCTTCTTTGGAGCAGAAAAGTCCAAAGCAGATCAAATGGTTACTATAAAAGTATATTACTTTTGCGCATGTCCAAAGTTTAAATTGATATATAAATACCAATTGTTATGATCGTAACCCTTGTGCATGTATTTGTAAAGCCTGAGTTTATTGATGCTTTTATTGAAGCTACGCGGATAAACCACGAAAATTCAATAAAGGAACCCGGCAATCTTCGTTTCGATATCCTGCAGGATGATCAGAACCCGGGCAAGTTTATTTTGTACGAAGCGTATGCCCATGCCGAAGCTGTAGCAGCACACAAGGAAACACAACATTATTTCACCTGGCGCGATACGGTAGCTCCGTGGATGGAGAAACCACGCGAGGGTGTAAAGCATAAACTTTTGTTTCCGGCATCGAAGTAAAAGTCCGTATGATTCCTGCATTTACTTTTGCTACAACGCCTCAATCATATTTTGGCGCAGAGAAAATTGTAACGCTTCCTTCTGTTGTGAAGACATTTGGTTCACGAATACTACTCGTTACCGGGGCCCGTTCGTTCACTTCTTCTGCAGCGAGTAAAAAACTCCTGGAGCAGCTACATGCATCCGGATATACTGTTGAGCAATGCATCATTGACCGTGAACCTACACCGGCCATGATCGACTCGGCCGTTCAAAAGTCATCACACGCACTGCCTCAGGTTGTTGTAGCGATTGGTGGCGGCAGTGTGCTTGACGCGGGCAAAGCTATAGCTGCGATGTTGCCCTTACAGGAATCTGTAAAAGATCACCTGGAAGGTGTCGGTACAAAGACACACCCCGGAGTAAAAATTCCATTTATAGCAATTCCAACAACGGCAGGGACAGGGAGTGAAGCAACTAAAAATGCAGTGTTATCAGAGATTGGAGAGAACGGGTATAAGAAATCACTTCGTCATAACAACTTTGTTCCGGATATAGCGATCATCGATCCTAAACTTACACTGGGATGTCCGCCAGCTATAACAGCAGCAAGTGGCATGGATGCATTTACTCAGTTGCTGGAGTCATACCTTTCCACAGCAGCAAACCCTATGACGGATGCATTAGCTTACGAGGGATTGAAATATATCTCCACTTCATTGTTACCTGTATACGAAGATGGATCTAACCTGGCTGCGCGTACAGCCATGGCGTTGGCTTCCTATCTTTCGGGAATCACCCTGGCTAATGCAGGCCTTGGTTTAGTGCATGGTTTCGCCTCTGCTGTTGGTGGATATTTCAATATTTCGCACGGTGTAATTTGTAGTACACTGATGGCTTCAGCTAATAAAATTACGGTACGGAAATTACGCGCTGAAAAAAATAACGATGCTGCGCTCGCCAAGTATACGGCTGTTGGTAAATTATTCACCAAGGCTGACAATAAATCTGACGATTACTACATCGATTCTCTGCTTGCACACATCGAACTTTTAACGCACGAGTTAAAGATTCCTGCCTTGAAATCCGGTGGTGTTTTCTCCGCTGACTTCGAAAAAATCATCAAAGCTTCCGATAACAAAAACAATCCGGCTATACTTAACAAAGAAGAGATGGAAGAGGTGTTGGCGATGGCGTGCTAATCAATCATCTATAGTTCACAATAAATTATTTTCATAGCAGAGTCGCCCTTCTTGTAATTCGGACCGGGCTTCGTAAAGAACTCATCCAGTAGTTTCAGGTTTTCAATTTTTGAGACATTGAATAGCGGCTCGCGTTCGCTCCCTCCTGAAAGTTGATGCACGCGTAGCAACTCCGTGTCTTTCGTGCCAATACCATAACACTGAGGCTGCACATAACGCACTTTGCCATTGTAGGTAAACTGCATGCGTTGCATCTTCTTAATGGCCTGCACGATAAAAGCATTCATAGATACAATATAGGTATATATCTTCAGTAGCGTGAAGAATTATGCCAACAATAGAATAAGCAAAAAAGCCCTTCCTTTTAGAAAAAGAAGGGCTTACAACGCTATGGCTACTGTTGCGAACTAGCGCTCCCAGAAAGCAGGAGGTTCTATGCCGAGTGAACGGAGATATACATAACCTTGTCCGCGGTGGTGTATTTCGTTGTCGATAAAATAGAGAATAGTCCAGTATATCGGTCCTTCGTACATACCAAAGGCCATGTCATTTTCCTGGAAGCGATGTGCCGGTATCTTCGGCCACAGCTCGCTGATCTTTTCCGTGGTTTCATCCCAAATGCGAAGTAAGTCCGCTTTTGTTGCAGGTGCCTTTCTTGCAAAAAGGTTGTTCGCATCCTCTCCAGTTACCCAGTTACCGGTAATACTTCCTTTGAGTCCTTCTTCGGGCATTGATAACATCTCCATTACTAAATCAGCGAATGATCTCATGCCACCGATGGAGTACGAAAATAATTTGTCTTCCGGAAAAGCCTCAATCGCTCTGCGTGTCAGCCTGCGATGTCCCTGCCAATGTTCCAACAATTGTTCAGCAGTAATTACCGGACTTACTTTTGCTTTGGGTTCAGCTACGTTGCTCATATGCTTTTGGGTTTTAGTTTTTGTGATTTGTTGCGTTTAGTGATACAAAGAAATATGAGTCGAGTGACAGCCTTATGTCAGGTGGTTTGAAGGGCAGGAAAAATTCCTGATTTTTTTACGGAAAATGCCTTCAATGAAGATCTGGATGGCACCCTGATCTAAAAAATGTTCAAACACCAGCAAATAAGGAGCAACAACGGGGAGTGGTCAGTTCGAACTTCCCTATCGAGCAAGGCGCTTCCACGCATCCTCCATATAATAAACATTAACATCGTTCTGCTTT